>DLQO01000039.1 GCA_002478765.1 Flavobacteriales bacterium UBA7430 | reverse complement strand
TGTATCGATTTTTTATAAAATGTGTAAGATCTTCCCCCTTTAATAAACCTTGAGATAATTTGGCAAGGTCTGTCGCTTCTTTAACCATTGAAAGCTTGGCATCTGTATCTTTTTCTGAAAGAATTTTAGACACCAAAGGGTGGTTCCCATTTACCACTAAATTGTACATATCTGGCATGTTATTCATACCAAACATCCCCCCTCCGCCAGAAGCACTCATCTCATTCATGCGTCGCATAAATTCTGAACGTGTAATGGTTAAAGGAGAAGACGTAGGACTCATGCTCTCAAATTGAACGGTGTACTGTTCTTTTGAAACAACCCCCTCAATAGCCTCTTTCAATGACTTCTCATCATCCTCAGAAAGAACCGATGGGACATCCTCGCCCTTATTAATCAGCTTATCTATAGAGTCGCCATCAACACGAACAAAAGAAACATTTTCTTTTTCCGTTTCTAGCTTTTGGATCAGATGACTTATAATTGGACCATCCAAGACCAAAACATCATATGATTTTTCCTTAGCTTCAGCAATATAACTGTGCTGAGCTTCTTTATCATTTGTGTATAAGACAACTGTTTTACCATCCTTATCAACTTGATTGATCTTGATTTTTTCTAAGTACTCATCCCAAGTAGCATAAGCATCATCAACATTTTTGTAGAGTGCAAATTTCTCAGCCTTTTCAAAGAATTTCTTTTCAGACAACATTCCATACTCAACAATCACCTTCATGTCTTCCCACTTATCTTCAAAAGATTTTCGATCAGACTTAAACATATCGTTTAACTTGTCTGCTACTTTTTTAGTGATGTGCGAAGAAATCTTCTTAACATTGCCATCCGACTGCAAGTAGGAACGTGAAACATTCAATGGAATATCAGGAGAGTCGATTACACCCTGCAACATGGTTAAAAATTCAGGGACAATCCCTTCAACAGAATCCGTTACAAAAACTTGATTGCAATACAATTGAATACGATTCTTATTCATATCCATGTTTTGTTTCAACTTAGGGAAATACAAGATTCCCGTTAAGTTAAATGGATAATCCACATTCAAGTGTATGTGAAATAACGGCTCCTCGAAATTCATTGGATACAACTCTTTATGGAAAGACTTGTAGTCTTCATCCTCAAGTACTGACGGAGATTTCGTCCAAGCAGGATTTGGATTGTTAATGATATTATCTACCGTTTCTTTTACCTCTTTCGCATCTTCACCCTCTCCTTCTTTGCGAGTGAGTTCTTTCGTACCAAACTTAATGGATACTGGTAAGAATTTACAGTACTTATTCAAAAGTTCTGATATCTTCGATTCTTCCAAGAAATCAACAGAATCCTCCGCAACATGTAGTATAATATCTGTACCCCTATTCGTTTTGTCCGTCTCGTTTAGTTTGAATGTAGGTGAACCATCACATTCCCATTTTACTGCCGGCTCGTCTTGATAGGACTTCGTGAGGATTTCAACGTTTTCAGCAACCATAAAAGCCGAATAGAAGCCCAAACCAAAATGACCTATAATTCCAGCATCTTCTACTTTATCATCGTACTTCTTTACAAATTCTTCAGCACCCGAAAAAGCAACTTGATTGATGTATTTCTTTACCTCATCAGAAGTCATCCCGATACCGTTATCAGAAATCGTAATGGTTTTGGCAGCTTTATCCACCTGCACTTCTACTTGTGGAATTCCTATGTCACCTTTGATTTCACCTAAAGAAGATAAAGCTTTCAACTTCGATGTAGCATCAACAGCATTCGAAACCAATTCTCTCAAGAAGATCTCATGATCTGAGTACAAGAACTTTTTAATTATTGGAAAGATATTTTCCGTTGTCACTTTAATTTTTCCAGTAGCCATATGCCTTTAACTTTTTTTTTAAAATTTATTTTACGTCACAATAGTCAATTCCCATGCCAAGCGCATTACTCTGTCATATTGTCGCGAAAATGTCAGTTTCACTTACGAATGACTAAAAATGAGTTTATTACAAAATGATTTTGAGCTTCGACGTGACAAGATCATACTAAACACAAGCTCTAAAGCTGAAAATGTATTTTTGTACATTTACGAAGTAAATTTAAAAAGAAACTGAAAAATTATGACATCAACTGTTACCTACAAAGGCGGCCTAAGAACTGAAGCAAAGCACATACGCTCCGGAAACACCATCATTACAGACGCTCCCATTGACAACAAAGGTAAGGGGGAAGCCTTTTCTCCGACAGACTTAGTTGCAACAGCTATTGCATCTTGCATGTTAACCATCATGGGAATTAAGGCTGATGAAATGAATCTAGCAATCGAAGGTACTAAGGCAGATGTAGAAAAAATTATGGGTACGGAACCCCGAAGAATCTCACAAGTAAATATCTGTATCAACATCCCTATTGACACTGACGAAAAAACCAAAAAAATCCTTGAAAGAGCAGCCCTAACCTGTCCCGTAGACAAATCGGTATCTGAAGGGATGATCAGAGAAATAAAATTTATCTGGGCTTAAAAGGGGTAACTACGCAACAGGCTTATAGAAACGTCTCCAAATTCTCAAACCGAAACCGAGCGTTAAAATCCAAGCAAACAACTCAATCCAATTGGGGTTAGAGTTGTACCCAAAAAACCCCTTCAAAAATACGCCTACAAGACCTTTATCATGAAAGAGGTGTATGTGCTTGCCCTTGGCTTCATTGTAGCTGTAAAAAAGCTCTGAGGCGCCCGCTTCCAACTCTGCTTGTGGCACTAAAATGTTCCAAGGTCTAGCAATCTCAGATTTTGACTCGAGACCGAAAAATTCTAAGTGACCACCCTTTACGACAAACTCTTCCATTTCATGTGACCCGTAAGCAACCATTCCGGCTGCAAATAAGACTAAAAATAAAGAGGTCACACTAAAGAAGGGCCGTAAGTTAATTCGCCTTCCCTGAATAACGATAAGATAACCTATCAAGCATGCCAATACAATTCCTGAGAAAAAACCTACATAAGAAAAACTCGTCTGCAAGCTTGAGCCAAACAAGAACATAACCGTCTCAAAACCTTCACGTAAAATAGCGAAAAACACCAAAATAAAAATGCTCCACTTACTACTGCTTTTCGCCGCTTCCGCCGCCAATTTCTCGACAGCATCTTTGGAAGCCATAGACTTCGACAACCAAAAAACCACATAGAGTAAAAAACCCGCGGTTATAAACATAAATACAGCCTCTGCAAGCTTAGCCATCGACTCATTTTCGATACTACCATTGATGTAATCCAAGCCAAAAGCAACGCCGACACTAGCTATGATGGCTGCCGCTACGGCATACCACATACGTCTTATTTGAGCCGTAAGATTGGACTTTGACAAGAAAGTGTATATAATACCAACGATCAAAGCCGCCTCTAAACACTCTCGGAAAGCAATAATAAACTGATTCATAACTATATTTTTACCTGTAAACTTAAATAATAATTTCGTTGATCAGAAGGAATGATTCCTGGACCTGGATAACCCGTTGCACGGCGGGTAAAATAAGATTCGTTTAACAAATTATTAACGCCTGCCTCTACCGTAAACTTTCCTTTTTCATATTTGGTAGAAACATCAACTACGGAGTAAGCCGGAATTTCACCAAACAAAGCATTAGGCGTTGGTGTTATCGTATTTTGTGCATCTGAGAACTGACTGCTTGTATGAGAATACAGCACAGAACCTGTTAAACTTTTATATTGATATTGCACACCACATTTCAAATTCAAATCTGGGTTCAACTCCACCTTATTGCCTTCGATACTTTTTTCCGTGCTACGAACGTATGTTCCGTTTTGAAAAGAGGTATTTAAGAATACGTTCAGTTTCTGATCCTCAACGGTAGAGAAAGTCCTCAACAAATCCCAACCGATGTAAGATTCAAGCCCCAAAGTTCTGGAGTTACCAATATTTGTACTCATTCGATAGGATTTCCAAACGAGATCAGCTGAAGGTGCAGAATCCTCATTGTAGTACTTTTGCACGTAACCGATACGATTGGAATAACTCAAGTAAAAGAGACTGAAATCAAACTCAACAGCATCCCAAACTCGACCTCTTAAACCCAAATCGACATTAAACCCTTTTTCATCTTCTAGTTCTGGATCAATGACAATATTAGAATTGATGACCTGCATGTCGTTAAAATTGATCGCTCTATAATTCTGTGAGAAATTCGCATAGAGCTCGCCTCCAGTAAAACACTTGTAACTTGCACCCAAGCCAGCCAAAAAGATCTCGCGATCGAGCTTCTTAGTATCTAGAGTTCGAGAAACAAGATCGTTAACATAAGCGTGGAAATAACCTTCCGATTCGGTTACGACACGATCGTATCTGAAACCAGGCGTTAAAGACAGACAATCATTGACGCGAATTAAGTTTTCAGCAAAAAAGGACGTGTTAAAACTCGGGAACTCAAAATAAGAACCGTAATTGCTGAACTTGTTTTCAAAAGTGAAATTAGCAGCTGAACCGGAATCCCCTGTCCCCTGCTCTTTGATCGTGAATCCTTTGTAAGCTCTCAAGCCAAGTAAAAGAGCAGACTCTGCTTCGCCCAAAAGATATCGATGCACCAAGCGAGTCTCATTTCCGTAATTCTCAAAGTTCGCAAGTATCAAATCACGTTCATTTCCGAAATCCTCCCAATCGATTCGATCTAAGACGCCCAATGCGTCTCTGGAAGCCCACAAACCGAAGGTCCTAGAATTTAAAACAGTTCGACTACTGATGGCGTAATCTAGTGTAAACGCCGCTATGTTCCAATCGACTTGAAACCAATTTCTAGTTCTAAAAGATTTTTCAGGATTCGATTCAAAAGTAGCGTCATCAAGCCCGCCAGGCTGCTGAGCTAAATAATCCATATGTGTAAATTCCAAACCGAACTTCAACTTAGAACTGGCTTGATACTGTGCGGAAATAAAAGCTGTTTGTGCTTCCGTATTTGAATTGGGACGCCAACCTGCTCTACTTTTTTTCTGAAAGAAACTGTAGTATTTCCACTTCCCTTTGGATCCACCCAAACTAAGAAAAGAGTTATTCAACTGGAAAGAACCAAAAGATTGGCGAGCAATTACCTCTAATGGCTTGTCAGCTCCCTCTTTAAGAACAAAATTCAACAAGCCCCCAAACTGTGTTCCGTACTGCAATGAGGCTGCTCCTCTGACAATCTCTATCTTCTGAATGGCCTCAGAAGGTGGGGTGTAGTAGGACTCGGGATAACCCAAAGCATCCGCACTGATGTCATAACCATTTTGTCGGGTATTGAAATTTGAAGTTCGATGAGGGCTTAAACCACGAGCACCGATCTCCAACTGCAAGCCTAAACCATCACTCTCCCATATATTCAGTCCGGGTACTTTGGAATAGACCTGGCGAGAATTATTAGTTGCTTTATTAGCCATGGAGTGGTCCACAAGAATGACTTCGTTCTTCTTGGCCGCATAAATAGCAGTACCCTCAACCGACCGTAATCTGGTAATGTCGGTTTGCCTAGAATAATCTTCTAAAAGCTCAACTTGGGCTAGTTCAGCAACATCTGCTTCCATCGCAATGTTCATGTGAAGAACTTTTCTTTTTAAGGAAATTTCACTCAAGAAATTTTTATATCCTATGAAGGAAACCAAAACTTGATAGGTACCTTCATCCAACACAGAAATCTCAAAACGACCATCACTGTCGCTAATGACAGCACTATCATCATTAAGCTGAACGTGTGCATAAGCGATAGGCTCTGATGTCGTTGCATCAGCAACCAATCCTTTAAAAACGTGTTGCGCTTGGACCGCAAATACAGCACTCAAAAAAACAACACCTAAAAGTTTGATATTTGGCATATTAACGATCTAAAATCCAATCTTTATGTATCCACTGATCTTTCAATTCAACTAAATTCACTTCGGGATCAATAAACAGCTTACTTCGTACACCATTTAAAGTCACATAAACCTCCGCGTTGATGATCGGACTTTTCAAACCTTTCGATTTAACTTCTTCGGCTAGAATATGTGCATATTGAAGAATTAAATCAGGTTGAGTAGCCATCATTTTCTCTTGCGTAAGCGTAAGGAACTGAGAGTTATCGACCTCCCCTTTTCGACCGGTCTCAGGATCTGTGATGTAAAAAAAAGCGGTTCCTGCTTTCTCCATCAACATCACGCGCCAACTGAAACGATACCCCTGCTCGGTCCAAAACAAATCGCCTGGATAAAGCAGGTAACGAAAAGGAAACAACAATTGAAAGAACACATACGTGACTAAAAAAAAGGTCAGAAACCTCCTTTTAAAGCCGTGCAAAAATAACGAATTATACTCGATTGCAGACGCTACTTTAAGATTTAATTTAGAATAAATAAAAATAATAATCTTTTGGTGAAAATCAGACGAGAAAAAGATTAGCGTCGTTAAAATCATCACCCACGGGAACATTCCGATCGGAAACATCATTCCAGTCATTAAATGGAAAAGAACCAAGACCGAATATGCAGCAGGTCTAAATCGTCGAGTGAGAAGAAAAAAGACCACCGTTAAGTCAAAAATACAACCCAACCAGCTGAAAGAATAAGCGAGCCACTTTTCAGTAAAAAAGTTTCCTATAACTGGCCAATGTGCCTCAGCTTGCAACCAAATACTCATGGGCATGGCATCAAACAACCATTCCTGATTTAGCTTGGCGATGCCTGCAAAAAAATAAACTATGCCCAATTGAAACTTGATAATCACAATTGGCCAACTCGGGATCACATCGCAATACAAACTCGGTTTGCGCCAAACATCAAAAGACAAACATCGATGAGCAGGCAAAAAACACATCAAAAAGGCTACAAGGCTGATGAAATAATAATGGTTTAAATAATTCGTGACATCGATAAGCTCAACATAAGTGAATAAAATGAAATACACGACGGTAGCAACTCGGTAAAACATCCCTAAAGCAATGCACAGAGATGAAATTAAAAGGAGGCCAAATGCAGCATACATACCGAGTTCACCAAAAGGTTTCACCCAGTCAAACCCATAGTAGTGAAAAAAATGATCGGGCTGAATAAATAAAGACTCAATCCAACCCTTAGACCAAAAACGCAGCGTGCCAGCAAACATCATCAAACCAAAAATGATGCGAAAAACGATTAAAGGCGCAATACTCGTTTGAGCAAATAAAACATCCCGTATTCGGCGTCTATATTTTGTAAAATTAGTCACCATCAGCATCCGTAGAAGTAACCGTCACAGAAAGGTATGAGCGCATGTCGTTCTTAATCATCGGCACAAGCTTTTGTAAGGTGTTTGACGTCTGGGACAGATTGAGATTGTTACTTTCAATTTCAGAAGACAAATCGTTTGTATAAACTGAGATTGCTTCTCGACAAGCTTCAAACTGCTCTTGTATTGCTAGGGCTAAATCTCCATCAACAACTGTAGATTGAGCGTTGTATTCTTTTAACTTATCGAAAATACCAACACCATCAACACCGTCAAGCCCAATACCTAAATAAATCTTTTGAAGTGCCGATAAATTGGCATCTAACAATTCAAAAGACATTTGACTGTAATAACCCTCAACCAGAGCGTGATCAGCAGACACTGGAATTCCATATTGAGTAGCAAATCCGCTAGGAAGAGCAAATTTATCCCTCTTAAGGTTCTCATAGTCATACAAGAAATTATTGAACAGCAAACTTAAAGAACTGGCTCTATCATTACCTTTCGAAGCAACAAAAACAGCTCTATAGGAGTCCCAAGACTGAACAACTTCGTCAATCCTTTTCTGCATATCATCAATACAGTCACTGATGTAGTTGACTCTTGATGAATCAGCTAATTCTATAAGCAAGTCGCTTTGACTGGTGTGGAACAACAAGTAATCAAGCGCAGGAAATCCTTTCGCCTCATAGTTGGAGGGTACACCTAAATTGTAAGAACCTGATTGTACATGATCTTCAATTTTAGCAATGTTTGTCGGAAAAGAATTGCAATTCATCAGCAAAAGTGCTGAATACTCTGCCGCCGGTCCAAAATTAAATGCTGAAATAGATTGCCAGGACAGGTAAGTCGCTTTGAATTGTTCTTGAAGCCTTTCTAAACTCTGAACTTCAGAGGCATCAAACGAATTAAAGTCCGCATTTAAAGCAGACAGGTCGGATTGAAATTGAGCATAACTTGGAATGATCAAATTATCAGCTGTATGTTCGAATAAATCGCTGTAACCGACAGAATCATTTGGCTTTTCAGAATCACAAGAACTAAATCCGATTAAGACTCCGACTACACTGGCAAAACGTAAAATTTTCTTCATAGTAAAAAGCCACCTGCTTCCGCAGGTGGCTACTTTATATATCGTTATTAAAATTCAGAGGCATTGGTAATGTTAAATGCCTCAGCTAAAAGTGTTCGAGCCTCACCTATTTGTTCAGCTGTTACTTCGTTTAAGTTGGCTCCTAAAGCTGCGATGATTGCATCTACTTGTGAAGCGGAAATGCTTGATTCACTGTTGTATTTCAATGCAGATGTAAAAGCAATCGCTTCGGATAATTTGTGATTTCTAAGTGCCGCGTCAGCAACATCAGCAATTGCACCGTTTAGGTAATGAAGTGCAGAAGCAACCGGAATCATTTCCCATTGTGCGCGAACGACACCGATGGCTTTATCACGAGCATCGTAATCTTTATTATTGATGGCAGCTCTTCCGGAAATGAAAGCTTGCATCAGGTCATCAATAGTCGTTAAACTCCCTACACTTGTTTTCTTAGCATATTTCCCCCAGTAAACACCACCGCTTGTGTTTGACCCAGAAAAAGCGACGGGTGCACCCAAGTAACCAAAAGCCTCATCCCAGTGATGCTGCATCTTTGTGTAATCTTTCCCTTCTACTAAAGTATCGTTTTCTACATTCATTTTTGCATCACTCAAATAGCTCGATGTACCTTGGAAGTAAAAACATGAACCCATAATTCCTTTTGCGATCAATTGAATTGGCTCAAAACCGTTTTCATCAAATAAATACGTCTTATCAGAACCATCCAAAGAAGTTGTTGAACTTCCATTTACAGATAAATCAGCCAACTGGTCAATTAAAGCTTCAACTTCCGCCTGCTGATCTGGATGCGTCTTGCTCTTTAGGTCTTTTGTGGGTTGAACAACAGCAAAAGTATCAGACTCCCATGTGTATCCGTCATTTGCATACATCGCTTTTGCCTTTGTGGCATCAATGACGCCACCACTATTCGCAGTTTTTAAATACGCTTCCAATTCAGCCAGCATATTCAATCGGTCTTCTTGACCCCCATAACTGGCATTTTCAAAATTGTAAGTCTCAGGCACTACATAAGAAGGGTTTGTGAGCTGGTCAGCATTCTTATCATCTTTCTCACATGAGGTGAGAAAAACCAATGTCGATAAGGCGACGAACGTAAAAGTTTGTTTTAAAAAATTCATTTTCTTAGTTTATCTTTATTTAGACTTGTTTTAAATTAGGGCAAATCTAAACGATAATTTTTTAGTCCACAAGTATTATTTCATTTATTTAGACTTAATTTAAATTGCGTATTGTTGAGGGCTTCAAAGTCTTTATTTACAGGACTTTAAAAATCTTATAACTTGTCTTAAAAAATGTTAGGATTGTATTTTTCAGGAAATTTAGGCGTCTTATCCTTGAAGAAATCTTGAATGTGCAACATGTCTTTTTCAAAATCTGCAGTTAAGGTTAACGGCGGCCCAAATCCTACATGTTTTTTCTTAAAGTCCACAAAACCCATAAAAACGGGAACATTTGCCGCAGTAGCCATATGATAAAAGCCCGTTTTCCACTTTGGCACCCAAGAGCGTGTTCCTTCCGCAGGGACTGCAACAATCATCTCATCACTATCTTTAAGCACCTGAGTCATCAACTCAACCATACCTCCTTTTTTAGTACGATCAACGGGAATAGCACCTGTAGATCTGAAGAAAAAATTCATTGGAAAAAAAAACCAGCTTTTTTTAATAAAATAATTCAACTTCAAGCCCATTATGTTGAATGCGGCTAGAGCCAGAGGGAAATCCCAATTTGAGGTATGCGGGGCACAAACGAGTACAGCTTTCCGCACATCTTTTGGTACTTCACCAACCATTTCCCAACCCATAAAAGCGAGAAACCACTTACTAATCAATCTCTTCATCAAAAAACTCTGGTTTAAATCCAATTAAATAAACAGTATCTACCCCTCTTGTGAAAGCAGTATACAACCATCTTAAATATTCTTTATCGACACTGTCTTCGGGAAGGTACCCTTGCTCAATGAATACATTTTTCCACTGCCCCCCTTGGGCTTTATGACAAGTTATAGCGTACGCAAATTTCACCTGAAGTGCGTTAAAATACGGATCCGTCTTTATGGCCTGGAAGCGTTTGTACTTCGTTTTGATGTGCGCATAGTCACGTTCGATAGATTTATACAATCGGTTGCCATCCTCATAGCTCATGGATGGGCGATCTACATAAATACAATCAAGAAGTAAATACGTTTCAAATTCAGGTTCATCGGGGTAATCTATTAGATTGACCTCCGCTTTTGCAAAGCGAAAACCGTGACGTTCTTCCGTAGTTATGATACGCTTCACAACTATTTGATCTCCATTTGCTATAAACCCTGCTTTGGATTCTTTGGGCAAACAAAAATAATTGTTCTTCACAACCATCAAATGGTCCCCAGAGGTAATCTCGTCTTCATACCAAAGTATTCGATTTCGAATCTGTTGATTGTATACATTAGCTCGTTTATTCGACCGCAACACAACCACAGAATCCTCTATAGATTGGGATGAATAGGCTGTATTTAGCGCGTCTTCTAAATCTTGCTTTTCAGCAATGCGAACAACATCAGGATACAATTCAAATTTCGGCTTAAACCGATCTTGATCAAGCTCCAATAATTGTCTTATTGACGTGGCATTCTTTAAAATACCCGAAGATTTCGCTTGACGAACAACTTCTCGAAGCTCCACGTGAAATACCTCCTTAAAATATCGCAATTTGAGCTCCTCTGGGATCAATGCAGGACTCAAGCTCAATCCAACAGGTGGAAGTTGAGCAACATCTCCGATCAACAAAACTTTACAATTTAAACCCTGATCGGAAAAACGTATCAAATCATCCAGTAAGGCATTACCACCAAATGCACTATCCGATTGATTTCCGATCATAGAAGCTTCATCGACTATATATATGGTGTTGGAAGCCTTATTTTTTTGCAACTCAAAACTTAAAGAGCCGGATTTTAATTTCGGATAGTAAATATGCTTGTGAATGGTGTATGCTTTCTTTTTGGTGTAAGCACTCATTACCTTTGCAGCTCTCCCGGTAGGAGCCAATAAAACAGCTTTTCGGTTGTATTTACTCAAAGACATCATTAGTGTTTGAAGTAACGAGGTCTTACCCGTTCCGGCATAACCTTTTAAAACAAAAATTTGATGTGGATCTCTATCCAACAAAAAACCAGCAACATTATGCACCCACTGAATCTGCCCAGCAGTAGCTTGGTGTGGGAAATTACGTAGTAAATCTCCTTGTAGGTTGGTTATTTCTGTACTTGATGTCAAGGTTGCAAAGATACACATTCAACACCTTGAAAAAAAATGAGATTACGTCAAAAAAATTGTAGATTTGTACCTAACAATAATTAATAATATGGAAAAAAGAATTCACATCGGGTTATGGGTTTTGGTAGCTGCATTAGGCTTCGCATTGTACAGCACCATCATGAATCCAATTCGCTTCAATAAAGAAAAAGAAATCCGATCTGTAGATGTCATTGAACGCTTAAAAGACGTGCGAAAAGCACAAATTGCTTTCAAAGAAGTCAACCGAATTTATGCTCGAAACTTCAACGAATTGATCCCACTCATCGATACGGGTAAATTTACAATCGTTCAGCGTCGCGATGAAGAATTAAAATATTACAACGAAGTCTACAGAGAGTTCCAACTCAAAGACACTACGTTCACCGATACTCTGGGATTTGTAAGTATCAAAGATTCTATTTTTGGGTCCAATTACACGCTTGAAAACTTACGATTCATCCCTCACGGGAATGGCTCTGAAATTCAGCTCAGAGCGGGCAGAATAAATTCAGGAAATCTTAACGTACAAGTATTTGAAGCTAGAGTTCCCAAAGAAGATTACCTCAATGGATTGGATGATGATTTGGTAAAGAATACAGCAAAAGATCTCGTTGTCGGTTCGATGAACTCTGCAAAAATTAATGGTAACTGGGAATAAAATCGAAGCAACACTTAGCCACATCGACCCCCACCTGGAGCTAAATGAATCCGACTCTTGTCATTTATCCATACAAATTCGTTTGGATGGATTTTCCTTTGCCATCCTAAACATTCCCACGCAAAAATATATTGCTCTAGAATATTACGACATTCAAAGTAACAATGCTCCGAATCACCTTGCTCATGAAATCGACCGGATTATTGCAAAACAAAAATTACTTCAACAACGTTTTGCATCCACCTCAATTTCAATAGCAGACACCATGAACACACTTACTCCTGAGGCACTATATGTGGAGTCTGATGGGAAAGAAATTTTAAAATTCAACCAGCCAATACTGCAGAATGAAAACGAAAGTAGCGATTGGCTCGCATCTATTAAAGCATACAATTCCTACGTAATCCCTGAAGTCTTGGAGCGTTGTTTCAACAAGAACTTCCCAAAAGCTAAATGGAATCACGATAGCAGTATCCTTATAGAAAGTCTGATTCAACAATTTAAACTGCAAGAAGAAGAGAAGGTATATCTATCCATTCAGAACAATTACTTTGAACTTACAGTACTCCACGGAAAAAAGCTTCTATTTTTCAACAGTTTCACTTACAAAACTTCTGCTGACTTGGTTTATTACTTGTTGTTCACCTTTGAACAATTGGCTATAAACCCCGACCAAACCCCACTCGTTCTTCTCGGTGAGATTGAACAGGAGTCGGAAGTTTACAAGTTATTGTACCGATATGTTCGAAACATTCATTTCACCAAAAGAAACCCAAACTACACGTACAGTTTTGTATTCGATGAGGTACAAGAACATCACTACTACAAACTCTTGAATCAGCACCTATGCGCATCATAAGCGGATCCCACAAAAGCAAACGGATTACAGCTCCCAAGAACTTACCCGTTCGCCCAACCACAGATATGGCCAAGGAGAGTCTGTTTAACATTTTGAACAATCGTTATTATTTTGATGAAATTACAGTACTTGACCTTTTTAGTGGCACCGGGAATATCAGCTATGAATTTGCATCTCGAGGTTCAGAACAAATTCTGAGCGTTGACAAAAACTTTCACTGCATTCGATTTATCGAAAAGACTGCCGGCGAATTGGGTTTTGATTCCATCAACCCGATTCAAGCAGATGTCTTTGAATTTTTGAGCAAACACAATCAAAAATACGACATCATTTTTGCAGACGCTCCCTTTGACATGGAAGGCTTAAATGAAATTATAGCCCTTGTATTTGAAAAAAACATCCTTTCAAGTTTTGGGATGCTCATCATCGAACACCCCAAAGAACAAAACTTTGAAGACCAAGCTAACTTTACCGAAAAGCGGCGGTATGGCAATGTAAACTTTAGTTTTTTTGAATGCCCTAACTCAGAGGATTGAACTTTCTTTGTACCGGAAATTTACTTGCTTTACTTTTTCAAAACACAATCGAGTCCAACCTTCTTTATGCTGAGCTATTGCCATTCTACATAGGCTGCATCACATTCCTTTTCATGAACTCCAAATAAATCTTTAACTTGCCCTACTCAATATCAAAAGATGAAACGAATCGCATTTTTCCCGGGATCCTTTGACCCCATCAGCAGAGGACACGAAGATATCGTCCTCAGAGCATTACCCTTATTTGACGAAATCGTTGTTGCTTTGGGCGTAAATTCATCCAAAAGCTATATGTTTTCTATCGATCAAAGATTGGAGTGGATCAAAAATACCTTTGCAGATTACCCTCAAATTAAGGTGGTGAGTTACGAGGGCTTAACCGTAAAAGCTTCTGAGAAACACGAGGCTAATTTCATCCTCCGTGGGCTTCGGAACTCAAACGATTATGAATACGAAAAAAGCATCGCGCTCATGAATCAAGAAATGGCTCCTAACATTGAAACGCTTTATTTAAACACCGCACCAAAATGGGCTGCAATCTCATCAACTAGCATCCGAGACATCATCAAAAACCAAGGAAACACTGCACCTTTTCTCGCATCAGGAGTTCAGTTATAGATGGATATGTGCGCTTCATAAATTCCAAATGAGTTTCTTTATTAACCCATAATACTTCGGTGATGCCTTCTTCAATTTGAGGCTTCAAGGATTGTTTACCCTCACAGCTCATAGCATACCAATACGATGTTTTCAAAACCTCTTCTCCTTTGTGGGGGTAGGTATGGTAAGTAAGCCCCAGAAGTGCTCCGCGAACAACACCTTGTACCGAACACTCCTCTTCTACCTCCCTAACTGCAGCTACCTCAGTCGTTTCCCCTAACTCAACTTTCCCTTTTGGCAAATCCCAACAATCGTTTCTTCGCATCCACAAAACTTCAGACTTAGAATTCACAAGCACACCTCCTGCCGCATCAATAAGTTTATAGCGAGCTCTAAAATCACTCCAAAGCGAACTCAAATCTTTTGCACGTAAAAGCAAAGACGTAACCGCTTGTTTTTGGAGTTTAGAAAGGGCATCATCGAGAGATGATATACCTGAATAGTCCTGACATTCAGCCACTTCGATCGTGTCGATGTCAGATTCAAAACTAGCTAATATTAATACACTTTCGTTTATAAAAATTCTATACATTTGCAGGATGATTTTAAATAAGGATACAGCAAAAAAAACCGCCGAGTTTCTATTGCAAATTAAAGCAATAAAATTACAACCGAATAATCCTTTTACTTGGGCTTCGGGATGGAACTCCCCGATTTACTGTGACAACAGAATTACCCTTTCCCACCATCAAACTCGAACATACATCCGAGAAAAAATGGCCGATGCCATTGTTGAGCATTTTGGAAAGCCTGACGCCATAGCTGGTGTCGCTTCTGGAGCTATTGCACACGGTATATTGGTGGCACAAGAATTGGGACTTCCTTTTGTATACGTTCGTCCTGAGCCAAAAAAGCACGGAAGAAAAAACCAAATTGAAGGTCTTATCGAAAGCGGCCAGAGTGTCGTTGTGATTGAAGATTTAATCAGCACGGGAGGCAGCTCCCTAAAGGCTGTTAAAGCCCTAGAGGATATTGGTTGCACCGTAAATGGTATGGCCGCCATCTTTACCTATGGGTTTGATTTATCTGCAGAAAACTTCAAACAAGCAAACTGTGAGTTAATCACCTTGAGTGATTATGACAATCTCATTGAACAGGCTATGGATACCGGATACATATCCGATGAAGAAGCTGAAGCGCTAAAAAATTGGCGTGTAGCACCTGACCAATGGTCTCCTAAAAAATAACACTAACGGCTCTAAAGAACCGTTTTTCCGCCTTAAACGGACTCAAGTCACACCTTATTGGTATATTCCTGTCAAATTGATAGAAACCATACATGTCTAAATTACCCAAAACTCACAAATTTATTGATCTTTCAGACTATGGAAGACCTGTAGCTGTAAAAATTGCTAACGGCTTAAAAGAGACCTCATTCACCCCCATACATGTCACCTTAGCGTTTATTGTCTCAGGCCTTGCTGCTTGTTATTGCATGATTGAGGGGCGCTATGAATACGCTGCCTTTTTTTTAATCCTAAAATCCATCTTAGACGCTGCAGATGGGGAATTGGCACGAGCGAAAAACAAACCCTCTTACACAGGTCGTTATCTTGACTCTATCGCTGACATCATCCTGAATGCCTTGTTTTTTGGAATCATAGCTCACATCTCTGATACGGAATTTTGGTTGTGCGCTATGGCTTTTATTGGACTGCAGTTACAAGGCACCCTGTACAACTATTATTATGTGATTTTACGAAATAAATGCAATGGCGACACAACCAGTAGAATTTTTGAGGACAAAACACCTGTTGCATTAAAAGGAGAGAAACAAAAACACGTGAACCTTCTTTTTGCCATTTACAAAGTCCTTTACGGACTGTTTGATAAAATCATCTACACACTAGACCCCAAGGCAAATGAGGGTAGAGCTTTGCCCAAGTGGTTCATGACGATTCTTTCGACCTTTGGTCTGGGCTTCCAACTGCTGGTAATTGCGGTGTTTCTTATACTGAAACTAAAGGCCATTATCCTCCCTTTCTTCCTTGGATACACAGCCTTTATTCTTGTTTTTATTGGGATTCGAAAAAAATTAAATTGATTAAAAAACATTGCCCTGCTTTTTCGAAAATAATCAAATCAAATGCAACATTGTTGCATTAAATTGATATATTTGCCCCGTAAAACATTAAAAAAATAAATATGAAAACGAACAAAAGCCTATTGGCAAGCGTAGCTTTAGGAGCCTTAATTTTTTCATCTTGTGAAAAAGACCACGCGCACGTGCACAACGAACATGAAGTAATGACTACATTAACCTTTACGCTAACGGCTGAAGGTGCTGATACGGTAGCCTTAAGATTCATCGACTTAGATGGTGAAGGTGGAAATGAACCAACAATCACTGGAGGAACATTAAAAGCAAACACAACCTATGCTGGTTCTATTGAAATTCTTAACGAGTCAAACCCAGAAGATGTAGAAGATGTGACACTTGAAATTCTTGAAGAGGATGAGGATCATCAATTCTTTTTCACATCAACTGTTGACGGTTTAACCTTGACATATACCGACCAAGATGCCGATGGAAAGCCTATAGGACAGACAAATGAATTGAAAACTGGAGACGCTGGATCAGGAACAATTTTGGTTACACTTCTTCACGAGCCTAACAAATCTGGAGCAAATGTTTCTACTGGAGATATTGCCAATGCAGGAGGAGAAACAGACATAGAAGTTACTTTTGATGTAAATGTTGAATAGATTATTCAAATTATTTTTACTTTTTAGTGCAATTTTGAGTGTAAAAGCTCAAGATTGCACTTATTCTATTGAAGGGTCTGTTTTTGACCTTGGGACGCATCTGCCCCTATCCGATGTAAATATTTTTGTTACGGAGACTTCTAACGGTTGTTGTACCGATGAAAGAGGTCTTTTTTCACTTTACAATTTATGTGAAGGAGAATACCATATCGTCTTTTCTCACATTGGATGTGAGCCCAAAAAATTCCATATCAATCTGACTCAAGACACTGTCTTACACATTGATTTATCCCACACCATCAGTTCTTTAGGGATTGTTCATCTGGATGAGCAAAAAACAGGACACATCAACCAACCCAGCCTGAGCATCAGTAAGAAAACGATTGAGGAAAATTTGACAAAAAACCTAGGAGGGCTGATTGAAAATGAAACGGGAGTATCCCTACTAAAAAGTGGAAGCAGCCTATCAAAACCGATTGTTCACGGTTTATTTGGGAATCGACTCAGCATCATCAATAACGGCATCATTCAATCTGGCCAACAGTGGGGCAAAGACCACGCTCCAGAAATAGATCCTCTCAGCTCAAATAGAATTACCATCATAAAAGGCGCAAATGCCATTGGCTATGGGGGAGGAAACCTAGGGAGTGTTATCCTTATGGAATCCAAAAAAATTGCGCATGAACCTCATCTTCACGGATATGTAAATTACGCCTTCGAAACCAACGGGCGAGGAAACAATCTGAACATCCAATTGGAAAAATACACGCCCAAATTGGCTTGGCGAATCAATGGGACACTGAAAAAATACGGGGATAAGAAAACATCAGACTACTACCTGAGGAATACCGGAGTTGAAGAGGCAAACTTTTCCATTCAATTGGAAAAATCGTGGGGTGAACGCTTTTTCCTCAACTTTTACGGGAGTACATTTAACACCAACCTAGGGGTGTTAAGAGGGGCTCACATTGGAAATTTAACCGACCTAAAAAGAGGCCTGAGTCGAGACGTTCCCTTTTTTACAGAAGAGGACTTTAGCTACAAAATTAACGCCCCCATGCAAAAGGTTGCTCATCATTTGGCCAAACTGGACGCTACGTATCTTATCAATGAGGATGAAGAACTAAAATTCATTATCGCTGCCCAACAAAACAACAGAAAAGAATTTGACATCAGGCGTGGTGGCAGGAGTGATTTACCCATGCTCAGCTTACTTCAAAACACATTGAATACCGAAGTGAAATACACCCGGAAAATGAAAAATTCCTGGAAGTTAACCCTCGGAAATCAAAACATCATTTCCGATAACACAAACAATCCTGAAACAAAAACATCGCCCTTAATCCCCGATTACATATCCTTTAAAGGAGGTCTGTTTGGTGTTGCATCTAAAAAGAAAGGTTTTTTACTGATCAACATGGGCCTTCGATACGACATAGAAAATCAAAACATTGTAGCCATCCAGAATACGATACCAAGAACATCGAAGAGATTCCGAAATAATTTTCACAACCTCAGTGCAGCATCCTCCTTTAAATTTGATTTATCAAAAAACCAATCCCTTTTATTCAACACCGGTTATGCAACCCGGAACCCGGGAATCAACGAATTATTTAGTAGTGGTGTACATCAAGGAGTAAGCGCTATAGAAGATGGAGACATCCATCTGAAAACCGAAAAAGCGTTTAAAAACACCCTAGAATACAAGTGGGTGCCAAGCACAAAATTCTCGCTTAGCGCCCTAGCGTTCCATCAAAGTTTTGAAAATTATATTTTCTTAAAGCCCCAAAACGAGATGAAACTGACCATTCGTGGTGCTTTCCCCTATTTTAAATACGAGCAAACCCATGCTCGGATATATGGATTTGACTTTTCAAGTGAAATCACCATCCGAAATTCCATACAAGGAATCATTCGCTATAGTTTTCTTCGCGGTAAGGACACATCCAATAATGAGCCCCTCATATCACTTCCATCAAACAATTTATTTACCAGTTTAAAATACCAGTTTGATCGATCTATAAATCTGTTTGAAAACGTTCGTGCTGAAGAATTTGAGATTGACATAAACAACAAGACGGTCTTCAAACAAAACAACATCCTTTCCACACAGGATTATAGTCCAGCACCATCGACATACAACCTCTTGGGATTAAAAGTATCTTCGCGCTTGGTATTCCCAAATCATTATTTAAATTGCTTTATCAAAATTGAGAACTTGTTCAACACCAAATACAGAGAGTACTTGAACAGACACAGATATTTTGCTGACGACATTGGATTGAGCGCAACGCTGGGTCTTAACTTTAAATTTTAATTTACCCTTTGGATCTCATACAAATCAAGGAGCTGCTTCGAAAAAGAAGCCTTAAAGCAACAAATACCCGGCTAAACTTACTGGATAAGATGTTCGCATATGGCTCTGCCATGCGTCATTCTGCAATTCAAAAACAAATGCAGCCGATTGACCGGGTAACACTTTACAGAACGCTAGAATCACTCCTCGATAAAGGGATTATACACAAAGCTTTTCAAGAAAACAATGAAATTTATTACGCTATTTGTGGGAAAAGTTGCAATACAAATACACACAAACACGATCATGCGCACTTTAAATGCACGAAATGTAACATCGTAAGTTGCCTGGAGCTTGATGAAGCTATAAAAATAGCCCTTCCAAGTTATGAAATAAATAAAGTTTCAATTCATATGGAAGGAATGTGCGACCTTTGCCAATAAATGAAAAGCACCTGAAGTGCTGATTGAAAACTTAATCGATTACACCCAAACCATCATGACAAAAATTACTCTCAAAGGAAACCCAATAAACACGAGTGGGTCCCTACCAACGACCGGAACTTCGGCTAAGAATTTTGAACTCATTGCAGGAGACCTATCAACAAAAACACTACAAGACTACAAAGGTCAGAATCTGGTGTTAAACATTTTCCCAAGTGTAGACACGGGCACATGTGCTGCTTCCGTTAGAAACTTTAACAAGGCAGCATCAGGCCTTGAGAACACCACAATACTGTGTATATCTAGAGACTTACCCTTTGCACAAAAACGATTTTGTGGGGCTGAAGGCATCGAAAATGTAGTCATGCTGTCTGACTTTAAAACCGGACAGTTTGGTAAAGACTATGGCTTAGACATCGTGGATGGTCCTCTTGCCGGATTAAACTCGAGAAGCATTGTAATCATCAACTCAAGTGGTCAAGTAATCTATAACGAGCAGGTTGCCGAAACGACTGAAGAGCCTAATTATGAGGCTGCATTAAACAGTTTATAGATGAAACAAACCTCATTCAGGTATCTCTAAAACAAAAAAAACGGCCATCAAGCCGTTTTTTTTTGGTCCATTCAAATTTATTTCTGTAAAATCGCTTCAATAGATTTGGCCGTATCCACGATGATTTTCTCAAGAGTAATCGGTTTCCAATTGAAGGTTTTCATCGTAAGGCTCACATCTGCGCTAAATGTATTACCCACAAAAGGAAGCATTCCTCTCATATCACTACTGAAGTTTGCCATGAATTTAATCATAAAGTTAGGAGCTTCCTTAGAACTTACTTTGTCATAACCTTTTGATTGAAGCATCTCAGCAAGCTCTTTGAAAGAGTGGGCATTTTCTGTTCCAACGATAAACCGATGCCCCGCAGCATTTTCAGTTTCCAAAGCCTTCACATGGATCTGAGCGACATCTCTAACATCAGACATATTGATTCCTGCTTTGGGAACCATAGGCATTTTACCCAGCAACAAGTCCTTAAACATCGTCATCGACTCACCAGACAGATTCCCATTCAGTGGAGGGCCATAAACCGGTCCGGGGTGAACGGTTACCAATTCCATTTTTGAGCTTTCTGGTTGCGAATTCACAAAGTTCCAGGCACTCTTCTCAGCGATGGTTTTGCTTTTTATGTAGGCGGTAACTCGCTTGGCATTCACATCGGTCCAAGCGCTTTCATTAAGCTCAGAAGATCTAGAACAATCACCTAACATCGCGACCATTGAAGACGTAAGTACCACACGGGTAATTCCAGCTTTTTTTGCGGCAGATAGGGCGCGCATTGTCCCTTCAACGGCAGGTTTTATTAAAACATTTTCGTCCTTAGGCTGTCTGCTGTAAAAAGGAGAAGCTACATGCATGAGGAAGTCACAACCCTGCATCGCTTCATCCCATCCATGATCTTCAAGCAGGTTCAACTCACAAAAATCAAGCTTTCCCTCAACATCAACAACGCCGCTTAGAGCCTCCAACACTTCTTCTTTTTTGGACAAACTCCTTACAGAACCTTTCACTAAATAACCACTCTTGATGAGCTCAGCGGCACAATGCAATCCGATATAACCGGAAACTCCGGTTAAAAATACTTTTTTCATAGGGGTTTTACTTTTTAGGATGACTAAGACAATACATCTCTCACTTTTTCCTCTCGAGTTGTATTTGATAAATTAATGGCTGTTTCTATTAATGCTAAATGAGAATATGCTTGTGGGAAATTACCCAACAAACGTTTGGTTTCAAAATCCAAATCTTCACTAAATAATCCGAGATGATTGCTGTAAGACAAGAGTTTTTCAAACTGCGCAACCGCCTTTTGCTCCTCCCCTATCTTAAACAAACTGTTAATGAACCAGAACGTACATATCGTGAAAGATGAGGATGGCAAACCAAAATCATCTTGATTTTTGTAGCGATAAAGCAATCCATCATTCGATAATTCTCGTTCTATAGCCTTAACCGTACTCACGTATTTAGGATGCTTAGCATCAATAAAATCATAGGACTCCATCAACAAAACCGATGCATCTAAACTTTCTGAACCGTATGCTTGGGTAAAGGCTTGAGCCTTATCACTCCATGCATTGTCCATGATATCTTTTCTGATATTTTCTTCAAGAGCTTGCCAAGCTTCTAACTTGGAGGTTTTATTCAATAATTTCGCAACTTTTATGGCCTTATCAACCGCCACCCAACACAACACCTTAGAAAAGGTGAAATGTTGATCCTCAGATCGAAACTCCCAAATACCTTTATCAGCTTCTTGCCAATGCTTGTTCACGACCCAAACAATTCCTTTGGTGATTCCCCATAGAGACTCTCCATTTTCAATATCATTGCTAAAGTTGGTTAGCAACTGGTAAATCATGTCCATAAGAATACCGTAAATATCATTCTGCTTTTGCATGTAAGCAGCATTACCGATTCTTACGGGCTTTGAACCTTCATAACCAGAAAGATGTTCTAAGAAGTTTTCTGTTAGGTTTTTTTCGCCATTGATACCGTACATGATTTGTAGCTTCTCGTCCTTATCCGGAATCAAATCGATCACAAACTGCAAATAACGTTTGGCTATATTTTTATGTCCCAGCTTCGACATAACTTTTACAACCATCGAAGCATCTCTAATCCAACAGAAACGATAATCCCAATTCCGGACTTCTCCAATCGTTTCGGGTAAAGAAGTCGTAATCGCTGCTAAAATAGCTCCGGACTTATCGTAACTCATAAGCTTCAGGGTCATGGCACTTCGCGCAATATCCTTATTGTAGCTCTTGTAGGTGGGGGTTCGCTCCATCCAATTGAGCCAGTATACCTTGGTTCGCTCCAGCTCTAAAAAGGCCATATCAAGAGAAGGTACAAATAACTTTTCGTTGTAGCCCACCAAGAAAAAATGATCTCCACGGAGTGTGAGGACCTCCTCATTTACGATCGCTTCCTTATTTAAATCGGTGTACAAAAACAGGGTGTCGTAAACCTCCTTGTTGGTTAGACTAACAATAAAATCATCTTTAACAAAAGTATTGGTCTCGCCCTTTGCATATTCCAACTTCGGATCGTACTTCACCTTAATTTTTGGTTGTCCAGAAATGTACTTGATGTATCGAATAAATTCAGGTGGTGCATGATAAGCCCCTCCTTCTTTGTGATATCTGGGCATAAAATCATGGATTTCAAAAGCATCCGTTCCATTACTGAAAGAGGTTACTAAAATGACCGTATTGTCGATATAGCCCTGATTGATGGTGTATGAATCGTCAACTTCAAAATGAAAAGACCCTCCAATTTCAGGATCCAACAACTTACCAAATACCGAAGGAGAATCAAACTGAGGTAAGCAACACCAGTCGATAGAACCTGATTTTGAGACCAATGCGGCACTTTTACAATTCCCTATGATTCCGTAATCTAAATTATTCATAAAACTCTTTTGCTTTTTGGATGGTTAGCGTATGATTTTTTTTAAATTAACGAAATACTCGCAACCCTAGCAAATCGTCCTGATGAATAAAACAATAATTGTTTCCAACCGATTACCCCTGAATATTTCCGTTAGTGAAAATGAGCTAGAAATTACACCCAGTGTAGGCGGACTGGCTACAGGGATGAAATCTGTTCACTCAGAAGGGAACGGGATTTGGATCGGGTGGTCAGGAATCAATCAAGATGAATTAAGCCCAGATCTTTCTGCAAAAGTTGATCAAGAAATACGAAACGAAAAATGCGTTTCGGTTTCACTATCCAACCAGGATGTCGAAGAGTATTACGAAGGTTTTAGTAACCGTACACTTTGGCCACTATTCCATTACTTTATGGAATACACCCAATTTGAAAGGCTAGAGTGGGAAGCCTACAAGCGCGTGAATGAAAAATTTGCTGAAGTCGTTCTCGAAAATCTAGAAGATGGGGACACCGTTTGGGTACACGATTATCAGTTACTCCTCCTCCCACAGCTCATCAAAGACAAAAGACCCAACACCACCATAGGGTTCTTCCTTCACATTCCCTTTCCTTCGTTCGAGATTTTTAGGACTTTCCCGTGGCGTAAAGAGATTCTAACCGGCATGTTGGGAGCAGACTTATTGGGCTTTCATACGTACGACTACGAACGTCATTTCTTAAGTTCTGTAAAGCGTATTTTGAGGCTTGACGTGCACTTTAATGAAATCAGTTATCACGACAGAATAGTGAAAGTAGATTCATTCCCGATGGGGATCGACTATGACAAATATCACAATGCCGCGTTAGAACACAAGAGCGCTACAAAAGAAAAATCAGATCTAAGCAAGCGACTTGAAGAACATAAAATTGATGGTAAAAAACTTATTTTATCCATCGATCGGATGGATTACACCAAAGGGATCCCCAATCGCATCAAAGCATTTGAATACTTTTTAGACACCTACCCAGAATACAAGGAAAAAGTAAGACTGGTGATGCTCACGGTACCCTCAAGGTCGAATGTACCTCAGTATCAAAAACTAAAGCGAGAAACGGATGAATTGGTGGGGCGAATAAATGGTAAATTTGCCTCCGTAAGCTGGACGCCTATTTGGTATTTCTACAGGTCTGTCCCCTTTGACTCGATCATCGACCTATACGTTTCTTCGGATGTCGCATTGATTACCCCCATCCGAGACGGAATGAATTTAGTGGCAAAAGAATACGTTGCGACAAGAACCGACCTCAGTGGTGTACTCATACTAAGTGAAATGGTCGGAGCGGCTCAAGAAATGAACGAGAGCTTACTCATCAATCCGAACAACTTTGACGACTTTGCCAACCATTTAAACCAAGCGCTCACCATGCCGCTCAAAGAGCAGCAAACTCGAATGAAGAATCTGCAAAAAAGATTGAAACGCTACACCGTAGAAAAATGGGCGGAAGAATTTTTCAAGTCACTTGACGGAACAAAGCAATATAAAAGTTCGATTGCCCAAAAACTTTCATCCGTTCACGAAGAAGCTCTTATCAATGACTTTCATAAAAAAAAGAAAAGATTGGTTCTCTTGGATTATGACGGGACTTTGGTCAACTTCAAAGACAACCCAGAGGATGCATCTCCGGATGAAGAACTTTACCAACTTCTGGACAACATCGTGAAGCAAGAAGACACCACCTTGGCACTGATCAGCGGCCGAGACAAGCCCACCTTTCAAAAATGGTTTGGAAACAAAGACTACAACCTGGTAACAGATCATGGTGTATGGCTTTATCAGAACAATAACTGGGAAGCACTAGAACGCCTCAGAACCGATTGGATGAAGAGTATAAGACCCATTCTAGAAACTTTTGTGGATCGAACTCCGGGTACATTTATTGAAACAAAAAAGTACTCTCTGGCCTGGCATTACCGGACAGCTGATCCTGAACTAGCCCGAATTCGAACCATAGAACTGAACACCGTACTTACAAGCATGATTGCCAACAACGACCTTAACATTCTTAAAGGAAATAAAGTCATTGAAATAAAAAGCAGTAATGTAAACAAGGGTCGTGCAGTGAGTAGATTGCTCATGCAAAAAGACTATGACTTTATCGCCGTAATAGGAGACGACTGGACCGATGAATACATGTTTGAAGAAGCGCCAGACTCAGCATACACCATTAAGGTGGGGGCCGCCAAAACCAAAGCAAAATTCACCCTCAAAAACCCAGATCAAGTTCGACAGCTACTCCAAAAAATGAAGAATTGATGCATCTTATCGATCTTCTACAAAGAAGAAAACACAGATTCAATCGATGAGGCAAATCAAAACATAAATCAAGATCAAAGCATTCCATGCAAAAACAAGTTCAACTTTTTTTGTATTAATTTATTGAAAGAAACCGATTATTGACACCATAAAATTTCGATTTGAGACCAAGCATCTTAATCCTATCATTTGTTCTATTTCAAGGGAATGTTTTAAGCAACAACCTTGACTCATTGATGATTGAACTCGAATCTGAGATGAGCAACCACAAAACTTATGACGTTCAAAAAGAAAGCCGAATCGCAGAATTACTGGCTAAGAGCAACAACACAACGCTTCCGATTGAACGCTATGAAATTTACGATGCCATTTACCAAGAGTATGAGTTTTACAAATTTGAATCTGCACTCAAATACCTCGAGAAAAACATACAAATAGCAGAAAGCATCCAAAACAACCTGTTGCTGAGTCAAGCAAAACTAAAAATGGGCTTGTTATTGGTTGCCTCCGGTCGATTTAAAGAATCGGTTGATGTTATAAATGACATCGATCGTAGTTCACTTCCCGAATCATTGATTAACAATTACTTCAGAACACATAAAGAAGCTTATTCGGGCTTAACATACAACACGGCAGTTGAAAAGAGTCGATCTGATTATTCAAAACTCTATGAAGTTTATAACGATTCATTATTCGCACGATTAAAACCCAACTCAAAAGAAGTCTTACAGCTCAAAGAAAGGCAATACAGGGAAAATCTCGAGATAAAAAAGGCGATTGAAATCAATACACAAAGGCTCAAAAACCTAAATCCAGGATCAAGAGAGTTCTCCCTGATTACTTTTGAAAGATCTTTATTGTATGAGTCCAAAGGCGAAAAAGAGAAACAAAAAGAGTTCTTAATTCTGTCTGCGATTTCCGACATCAAAGCCTCGGTAAAAGACAATGCATCCATGGGAATACTGGCAATGATTCTATTCGCCGAAGGAGACCTTGACAGAGCACATCGGTACATAAACTTCTCATACAACGACACTAAATTTTACAGCTCTCAATTGCGTTTTGTTTACATCGCCAATAGCATGCCGTTGATTACTCAAGCTTACGAGCAGAAAAATGCAAAACAAAAAAGCAAGCTGCAAAGTTCGCTACTTTTCATTACGTTTCTCGTTGGTGTTTTATTGTTTGCCATTTACTTAATCCTAAAACAAATTAAGAGTGTTTCTGAAGCGAGGAACAAACTAAAAACCACCAACATAAAGCTTAACAAATCCAATCAAGATTTGCAAAAACTGTATTTAGAACTTACCGAAGTAGACAAAATTAAGGTGCATTACATCGGGAGTTTTTTGAACCTCTACTCAGAATACATTGACAAATTGGACGTATACAGGAAATTGGTTCGAAAATACCTAAAAACCAACCAAACCCCTGCGCTACTAAAACTATCTGAATCGAAAAAAATCATTGACACCGAACTCGAGGTGTTTAACAAAAACTTCGATCGATCGTTTTTACACATTTATCCGAATTTTGTTTCTCAGATAAATAAGCTCTTAAGACCCGAAAAACAAATCGAACCCATCAACAAGGATACGCTTAATACTGAATTAAGAATCCTTGCTCTCATCAAATTAGGCATTAGCAACAGCTCGAGTATTGCAAAAATATTGCGTTACTCAGTCAACACCATTTACAATTACCGCGCTGCCATAAAAAAGGCTTCAAAAGACAAAGAAAATTTTGAAAAAGCAATAAAACAAGATTAACGCCCCATCCTTAAGCCGTCTTTAAACCATAAAAAATTCTCTTTACCACAAAAAACGTCCTCGGAACTCCACTCTTTACAGAACAATAGATTAATTTAAGTTACTGGATTTTAGAAGATTAACCTATGTAAAGCCTTTTCAAAACCCACTTTATCACGCCAAGCCATTGCGGATGATGCCTGATCGAGGTAATTTGCATCTGTATTTCATCATCTACCCTTACTTTAGAAATTAACGATTTTTGAGTTGAAGTAAACTGAATTTGAAATTCAAAAACAACCCCACTGTTTAACTTAGAATAGAGAAAATGTTCCATCCTTTTATTTGTATGATTAAATCATACTTCGCGTCAGAAAACAATCAACAAACACAACGCAGGCACCACATAAATAATCGTTTCAACTGGAGCATCGCATCTTGCATGCTCATCTCATTCTTGTGGTTGGGGAACACCGCACATTCACAAAACCCCCTAGAACAAGTCATACAAGAGAAAATAGATCAAATGTCTGTGGCTGAAAAGGTAAAACAGATTCACGGAAAAGACATGTGGTCTACAGAGGACAATACAAATCTCGACATTCCGGGCATCGTTGTTTCAGACGGGCCTCACGGGGTTCGTTTTGTTGATGCAACCGCTTTCCCCACAGGAATGGGTATTGCAACCTCTTGGAATCCAGAATTAGCAGGCAAAATTGGAAAGGCCATGGGTAAAGAGTTCCATGCCTACGGCAAACACCAGCAATTAGGACCTGCTCTGGACCTTTGTCGTGATCCTAGAAACGGAAGAAGCCCAGAAACAGGAGGAGAAGATCCATTTTTGTGTGCACACATCAATATTGATTTGGTGAAAGGAATACAAGAAAATCCGACCATTGCCACGGTTAAACATTTCAACGGGGTAAACAAGCAAGAAAACAGACATGGTGTAAACCACAACATGTCTTACCGTCAGTTGATGGAGCACTATGGCTACAACTTTCGTCGCGTCATCCAAGATGCGGGAGCGCTTTCGGTGATGAATGCCTACAACCTCATCAACGGTAAAAAATCTGCCGAGAGCCCTCTTTTGCTCACGCATATTTTAAGAAATCGGTGGGGGTTTCCTTTTTACGTCATCTCAGATTGGGGTTCGGTGTGGGATGCGAAGAAAGCCCTACAAGCAGGCTGTGATCTCGAAATGGTGGTTAGCGGTCAACCCAACAAATTCAAACAAGGATTGAACAACCTCCACAACAGCGGACAAATTTCAGACTACGACATTGACAAATCTGTCCGACGCGTGCTGCGTGTTAAATACCTCTCTGGAATGATGGATCATTTCCCCGAAGGAAACCCCTTCATCGGGGCCAACACGCCCGAACATCAAGAGCTGGCTCTTCAGGCGGGTAGAGAAGCCATTGTACTCCTAAAAAACCAAAATCAAATCCTTCCCATATCCGATACATCCAAAACCATTGCACTCATCGGACCAAGTGCCGCGGTAGCTCAATTGGATGGATTTGGAAGCAGTTGGGTAGACCCTCCTTACGCAGTATCACCGCTTGAGGGGTTTCAAAACAAAATCTCAAATGCCAACATCAAATACGCCAAAGGCTGTGACATCAACAGTTCGAGCACAAACGGATTTGAAGAAGCCCTCAACATCGCAAGCACATCGGACTATGTTGTATTTGTTGGAGGGCTCGACCAGACCCAAGAAGGAGAAAACTACGAACCCGGTCCCGTAGACCGAACCGGAGGTTCTATAGAACTCCCTGGAAAGCAACAAGAGCTTATTTCTGAACTGGCGAAAGTAAATCCAAACCTCATCGTCGTGATCAAAAGCGGCGGTATCTGTGCCGTGCCTGATGCGATCTCAGACATCAAAGGTTTTCTGTACGCCTTTTACCCCGGCATGGAGGGTGGTCATGCCATTGCTGATGTCGTTTACGGAGATTACAACCCAAGCGGGAAACTTCCCGTAACCATGCCCGTAAACGATGCTCAAATGCCCGTGTGGAATGACGACTTTTCGGACGACTACAACGGCGGATATCGCTACTACGACGAGCTCGGAATTACACCACAATTCGCTTTTGGACACGGTCTAAGTTACACACAATTTGCTTACGATAATCTGCAAATCAGCGCAACGCAATTTGAGGCCGGAGCCCCTGTAACGATTACTGCAGAAGTTACCAACACAGGAGAAAAAGCGGGTGAAGAAGTGGCTCAACTGTACCTACAAAACAAAGGGGCTGGAGTTTGGATGCCAAAAAAAGAATTGAAGGGATTTGAAAAAATCCATCTGGAGTCGGGTGAAACCAAAACAGTTTCTTTCACCCTCACCGCTAATGAATTGTATTATTTCGACGAAGAAGCGGATGGCTATAAAGTCGCTACAGGAGCTTATACAGCGCTGGTAGGAGGAGCCTCAGATCGGCTGAACCATTCTGTTGACTTCAACATCACTAACGGAACGCCAAAAGCAGATTTGGAAGTTTCAAAAATCTACAGCTACCCTCGATTTCCAGAAGTTGGAGACTCCGTATTATTTTTAGGCTTGGTTAAAAATCAAGGAACCAAAGACCTACTCCCAAACACAAACGTAAAATTAAAATTTGAAGTAGACGGCTCAGAAGTTAGTTTCAGCTCAAGTATTTCTGACACCCTATTCGCCGGGGGGGCAATACTTATTGGTGCAGATGAGGGCTTGGAATCAGCTTACTGGGTACCTTCTACTGAAAAATCATTCACCGTTACCGCAACCATTGATGCAAACAATGAAATCGATGAGTGGATGGAATCAAACAACGCAACGCTATCCGCTATCGAAGTTGCAAGCGTCGAGAAATCAGATCAAAACAATCTATGCTTGAATAGGCCGATCGAAGTCTCTTCGAAGGAAAGTAACGATTACCCCGCAGAAAATCTTGTGGATGGAGATTTTAGCAGCCGATGGAGTTCTGAATTCTCAGACCCTCAATACCTACTCATAGATCTAGAAGACGAATATTATTTAGACGTAATTGCACTTTCATGGGAAGCATCTCACTCCACGGAATACATTCTTGAAACCTCAAAAGACAAAAGCATTTGGGAGGAAGTTACCCATGAGGTCGATGCAAATGGAGGTAATGATTTATTTTATCCTAAAAGCAATGCAAGGTACATCCGACTCAGAGGTTTAGAAAGAGTAACGCTGTGGGGCAATCAATACGGACACTCCTTGTATGAAGTGCAAGCCTACGGGAAATTAGCCTCATCGCTTTCGAATAAATCCCTAAATCTGGAGAACGTTAAGATTTATCCAAACCCCGTATCAAAAGAACTTTTCATCGAAGGCCTCCCGCAAACAGAAAAAGTTACGTTAGAAATTTTCGACATCCTAGGAAAACGTCTCTTAAAGAAGAGAATTAGAGGTCGTGAGCGCATCGATCTCCCATCAGAAATGGACGCCTCTCAAACCTACCTAATTCACTTGAAAGGAGAGAACTTCAGAGAAATTCGAAAAATCATTGTGAAATAATCGAAAAATCCTTTTCAAGTCATATATTGGCTGAATGCAAAGAGTAAAACTAAACCCTAAGTTTGAAGTTTCAACAATAGCTCACGGCCACTGGAGAGCTTTGGAATGGAATCTTTCCGTAAACGAATTACTAAACCTCACCGAACAAGTATTCGATTTGGGAATAACCACCTTTGACCACGCCGACCTGTACGGTGATTTTGAATGTGAAAAATTATTCGGTAAGGTGTTGAATCTCAAAAAAGGCCTTAGATCTCAAATTGAAATTGTCACCAAATGTGGCATTAAACCTCAATCGCATAAATTCCCCAATCGAAAAATTGGCTTTTACGATTACAGCTTTGAACACATCACCTCTTCGGCTGAAAAAGCTTTGCGGAATTTCAAAACCGACTACATCGATCTTTTTTTATTACATCGACCCTCTCCTTTTTTTGACCCCCAAGAAGTAGCCAATACTTTTTCCCACCTTAAAAAATCAGGAAAAGTACTTCACTTTGGCGTTTCCAACTTTACACCGCAACAATTCGAAATGCTCAACTCCTACTTGGAGGAACCCTTGGTTACGAATCAAGTAGAAATCTCACCACATTGCCTGGAGCATTTTGACAATGGAAACTTAGATTTTTTTCTCAAAAAAAGACTAAAACCTATGGCATGGTCGCCCTTAGCAGGAGGCGCCATCATGAACCCTTCAACAGAAAAAGAACAAAGGATACATCAAGCGCTTCAGAAAGTAGCGCAGGAACACAATACCGAAGCATTAGACCAAATCGCATACAGCTGGTTACTTAAACACCCAACAGGAATCATACCCATCGTCGGCAGCGGAAAAATTGAACGAATAAAAAGAGCATCGGAAAGCATAAACAAAGCCCTTAGTTTAGAGCAGTGGATGGAAATATATGTGGCTGCACGAGGAGAAAAACTACCCTAAATATAAAAAGACTCAAACATGGATTTGTACAACGCAAAAATCATCATTACCGGAGGAAGTTCTGGAATCGGAAAAGCAACCGCTCTACAATGCATTCAGGGAGGAGCTAAAGTAATCATCACAGGCCGCGATGAAAACAAGCTCAAAAAAGTTGCAAAAGAAATCGGTGCCATACCCCTAACGTCAGACATCAGCAAACTGGATGAAATTCCGGAAATGGCGAAAGAAGCAATCGCTCTGTTGGGAGGTGATGTTGATGTGTTGATTAACAACGCAGGAATTGGCGTTTTCCCGAAACTAGGAGAAATATCCATCAATGACTTGGAATCCATTTACCGCACCAACGTCTTTGGACTCACGCTACTCACGCAAGAGGTTTGCAACCTTATGAAGGCAAAAAAACAGGGCACCATCATAAACATTGGTTCTACCGCCAGTCTAAAAGGTTTTGCGGGCGGCAGTGTTTATGCAGCGTCTAAATTTGCGGTAAGAGGCATGACGCAATCTTGGCAAGCCGAATTGCGTAAATTTAACATCCGTGTGTGCTTGGTCAACCCCAGTGAAGTTACCACCGCATTTGCTCAAAACAATCGATCTGAAAGGGCTGAAGTTTCAAACAAATTAGGAGGACAAGAAATTGCAGACACAATTACCTCCATCATCGAAATGCGCGACAAAGGATTCGTTCCCGAAGTAACTGTTTGGGCCACAAACCCTTTTGAATCCTAACGGTCAAACCAATTAACTTTCCCCACTATTTGATATCAAATATATATGACTAAATTTGTATCAACCCCTTTCGAGAAAAAATGAAAAGAATCAGAATTCAGTCGATCAATACCCTTACCATCTTGTGCCTATTTTTCATGACGACTTCAAGCGTCGCTCAAAACCTCTCGATCAATTTTGAGAATGGCAACGTGTCTCTTGTAGATTATGACGATGGTGGAACCGGAACCATCGTAGACAACCCACGAGCCATGTCAACAAACCTAAGTTCAAAAGTGGCTAAAATTGTTCGAGGAACTGGAACTCTTTTGGAAGACAATGACGCCTGGGCTGGGAGTAAAATGACTCTCGAAAACAAATTGAATTTCGAGGCCTTGAAGTGCATCACCATGAAAATATACACCACCGCTCCTGTAGGTACAAAGTTAACACTGAAACTAGAAAACGGATCCGGACCCTCTGAACAAGAAGACGTTTTCACACGAGCTTCAGGCACCTGGCATACCCTCACCTGGGATTTTTCTGGCACGCCACCAGATTACAACGAAATTGTTTTCATGTTTGATCGAGATCGTGTTGGCGATGGCTCTGAAAACTCTACGTTCTACTTTGACGACATCAGACACGTGGCTAAAAAAATTCAGTTTCAAATTGACCTACCTGTAACCTTTGATGAAAGTCGTTTCGATTATACCACGACAGATTTTGGGGGAAATGAATCTTCTCTGGTAAACGATCCCGAAGATGAAAACAACAAAGTTATTAAGGTTGTTAAACCGCGAGGAGCTGCTTCTTGGGCGGGAACCACAATCGGTACTGAAGACGGATTTGTAAACAACATCCCATTAACAACATCAAACAGCATCATGACGGTAAGAGTTTGGGCTGAACGTGCAGGTATTCCTGTGATGCTGAAGGTTGAAAACTCAAACAATGCCACTCAAAATTGCGAAACCGTAACGAACACCAACTCCCGCGGCTGGCAACTTATGTCGTTTGACTTTTCCAATGAAAGAACAGGAACACAATCATTGGAAGTTGGTCTTGCGAACGGTTCCACATTTAACAAAGCATCCCTGTTTTTTAATTACGGAAGAGATGGCAACCAGGGAACCTATTATTTTGATGACGTTACATTTGTAAACTAGTTGATTGCGCCAAATTAGTTAGCGCATCACTCTGCATTCTTACAATTGGACAAATGCAAACAAATGCCTATATTTGTTAACGATAATCTTAACCCGCCCCCTCAATGATTACCTTCACTCAAAAACTAGTATGTTTTGCTTTATTTATGATGACAGCATCGGTAGCTTTTTCTCAAGAGCTTCCCATCTATTTTGAAAAGGAAGAAATCAAATTCACTGGAGGAACAAATGAAGCAAATGCACCAGGCTTTGACGGGGGAGCCGGAGAAGTGGTAGATAACCCAAACAAAGAGGGCCTCAACCAAAGTCCCTCAGTGGGTAAAATCATAAGAGATGGGGGGACAACATGGGCAGGCAGTCGCATCCCCTTGAATAAACCCTTTGATTTTTCTCAATATGATGTGATTTCATTCAAGATATATACAACAGCACCCATAGGAACGGATGTATTACTCAAACTGGAAGACGTTAATTATGCAAACAACGGCTTTTCTGAGAGTAATCACCAATTCACCACCAAAACCAATGAATGGGAATTGTTGCGATTCACCTACCCGCAAAGTGCCACATCTTTTGACCACCTCGTACTTATGTTTGATTTCGGAAACACAGGAGACGGATCTGAGTTTTCCACGTTTTACTTCGACAACATACTTCAAACCTCCTGGGATATAATAGAACTTGGGCTGGATGAAAACAATTCGGAGTCCTTCAACCTTTTCCCGAACCCTACCCATTCCGAATGGAATATAAATTCGGAATCAACGATTACTTCGGTTGCTATTTACGACCTTCAGGGAAAACTAATGCACCAAACCCATCCGAATCAAAATTCGGTTACGATTAAGTCTGATAACATGGCAAAGGGTATGTATCTATCTGAAATTACCACCACCACCGGAATGAAAACCCAAAAGCTCATCAAACAATAGTTCCAGAACTTATTACTCAGGATCAATGCGCTACATTTTAGAATGACAAGCAGTTGTTCCTAGATTTATTTTCCATCCCATTTCTACTCCAAAACAAGATTGCCTTAAAATCGTGTGGCATTTATGATATTATGCCTAAATTTGTGACTTTATTTTTATACAAAGCCTAAAACAACTCCCATGAGTACACAAAAATTTGAAACGCTGCAACTTCATGCAGGACAGAGCGTTGATGCAAGTACCAACTCTAGAGCGGTGCCTATATACCAAACGACTTCATACGTATTTAACAACACAGAGCACGCAGCCAACCTTTTTGGTCTGAAAGAATTCGGTAACATCTACACCCGAATCATGAACCCAACGACCGACGTATTGGAACAAAGACTGGCTGCCTTAGAAGGTGGCGTTTCTGCTGTTGCAACAGCCTCAGGGATGTCGGCACAGGTTCTTGCACTTACCAACATTGTAGAAGCAGGAGAAAACTTCGTTTCTACCTCATTCTTGTACGGCGGTACCTACAACCAATTTAAAGTTCAATTCAAACGACTTGGCATCCAAGTAAAATTTGTTGCTGGAGACCAGCCTGAAGATTTTGCATCCCAAATCGATGAAAATACAAAAGCAATATACCTGGAAACCATTGGTAATCCAGAATTGAATATTCCAGACTTTGAGGCCATTGCTGCCGTAGCCAAAGAAAACAACATTCCTTTGGTTGTCGACAACACTTTTGGTGCTGGTGGATACATTTTCAGACCGCTAGAACACGGCGCCAATGTGGTAACCTCTTCAGCAACCAAATGGATTGGTGGTCACGGTACATCCATTGGAGGTATTGTGGTTGATGGAGGGAACTTCAATTGGGGTAACGGAAAATTCAAACAATTTTCAGAACCTAGTGAAGGATATCATGGACTAAACTTCTGGGAAGTTTTCGGTGAAGGGAATCCTTTAGGTCTTCCTAACGTTGCCTTTGCGATCCGCGCACGGGTAGAAGGTCTTAGAGACCTTGGAATGGCCATGAGCCCAATGAATGCATTCCAAATCATTCAAGGTATTGAAACACTGTCCTTGAGAATGGAAAGGACGGTAGAGAACACACTTGAAGTAGCTAAATTCTTAGAAGCGCATCCGAACGTAGAAAAAGTAAACTACCCGGGTCTTCCGTCAAACAAATACTACGCATTGGCTCAAAAATACCTTCCAAAAGGTGCCGGTGGTGTCTTGAGCTTTGAAATTAAAGGAGGGCTGGAAAAAGGACAAGATTTCATCAACAACCTAGAATTGGTGTCTCACTTGGCGAATGTAGGGGACTCTAAAAGTCTTGCCATTCATCCTGCTTCTACCACACACGAACAACTGAGTGCCGAAGAGCAACTGATCAGTGGTGTGAAACCAAACATGATTCGTTTGTCCATCGGGATCGAGCACATTTCTGACATCCTTGCTGACATCAAGCAAGCCATAGAAAAATAGATCGATTCAAAAACCATAGGAATAGGAAGTTCTCGCAAGAGAGCTTCCTATTTTTTTTGCGCGATACGTTCAAAATGTAAAAAACGGTTTATCGGAAAAGCTTACTTCACAAAAGTAATTTCTTTGACCTCAAACGTTTGGATTTCCGCCACCCCAAAGGCTATTTGCAGGGAGCCGTCTCTCAAAACATCCGTAATCATGCCCTCGCGAACACGACCACCAAAATCAAACTCATGTGTTTCATGAAGCCAATACAAGTGAGACAAGTAGCTCTTTTTCATCTGGGCATAGTTCCCCGAACGAAGTTCAAGGTAACGCGCCTCCAAACATTCACAAATACGCTCCAGTACTTGCTGCTCTGCAAAATCAATACCGATGATTTGTTTTAAAGAAATGGCTTTGGGAAGCCCCTCAAAATGAATTTGATTCAAATTCAGGCCAATACCCACAACGGCATGCTGATACGTTGATTTACTGATTTGATTTTCAATCAGAATACCCGCAATTTTCTTATCCTCGAAATAGATGTCATTGGGCCACTTGATTGAAAAGCCAGGACGCAATTCGCTCAAACAATCATGTAAGGCAAGCGCCACACACAAACTTAAATCAAAAGCATGTGCCAAACTCAAAAAATGAGGCTTAAACAAAATGCTAAACGTGAGCGACTTAGACGCTTCAGCTTCCCATGAAGACCCACGCTGACCCTTACCTTGGGTTTGGTGTTTTGCAAGAACCAGAGCTCCTTCGGATAAATTTTGCTCCAACAAATGGCGCATCAACCAAACATTCGTTGAGGGAAGCTCCTCAAACTTAAACGTATTCTTACCAACAAATAGGGTTTCCATCATGGCTCCTCAAATCAACGATCCTTGCAAAGTCAAACTTAGGGTAATTTACTACCTTTAGTAGAATTATAATCCGTTTAAAAGCATTAATTTTGCAAACTAAACTAGTCACAGCTGAATGAAGGAAAATCAAAGCTTAAAAATTAAAGCTCTTGTGGATGTTATTGTCAAAGGCATGCAAGAAAAAAAAGCCGAAAACATCACGGTCATCGATTTAAGAGAAATCGACAACGCCGTTTGTGACTTCTTCGTGATCAGCAATGCAAACTCCAACACACAAGTAAATGCAATTGCCGACTCCGTTCAAACAGAAACTCTTGAAACGCTGGGTGACAAAGCCTGGAACAAAGAAGGAACGGATTCCGCAGAATGGATTCTCATGGATTACGTTAATGTAGTCGCTCACATCTTCCAAACACCTGTTAGAGACTTCTATGCTCTAGAAGAGCTTTGGGGAGATGCAGATATAACCGAAATAAAGGCAGCATACTAAGATGGCAAAGAAAAATACTTCAACGAAAAAGGCGCCCAACAAAGGAAAAAAGAAGGTGCAAAAAAAGAAAAATGAAGCCCCAAGGTTCAATTTATACTGGATTTATGGGATCATTGCTTTTTTCATGATTTCCATGTTGTTCACCAACGATTTGAGTTCCTCAAGTCAAGAGACGGATCGACGAACACTCATCTACGAGTACCTTAAGAACAAAGATGTAGATCGTATTGAGATCATCCAAAACAAAAGCATTGCAAACATTTACATCAAAGAGTCTGCCCTAACAGAGCGCAGGCATGAAGCTGTTAGCAAGCCCGTGTTTGGTGAAGGTTTAAACAAAGGACCGCATTACATCATTAAAATAGGTACCTCAGAAGTCTTTGAAGCCAAAATAGAAGAAGCGCAAGAAGAATTCCAGTTCACCAAGAGTGAAAATGTTCAAGTATTCTACAACAACGAGAGCAGCATCTGGGACAGTTTTTGGGCATGGATGCCTTTTATATTCCTCATATTGGTTTGGGTCTTTTTCATGCGCCGAATGAGTGGCGGTGGATCCGGTGGAGCCGGGTCTCAAATTTTCAATATTGGAAAATCGCAAGCGAAACTGTTCGACAATGAATCGGACGTAAAAACAACATTCAACGACGTAGCAGGGTTGGAAGGAGCCAAAGAGGAAGTTCAAGAAATCGTCAACTTCCTAAAAAACCCAGACAAATACACCAAACTCGGAGGTAAAATTCCGCGTGGAGCGCTTTTGGTAGGACCTCCAGGAACAGGTAAAACCTTATTGGCAAAAGCCGTTGCTGGAGAGGCCAAAGCACCCTTCTTCTCTCTGTCCGGTTCTGATTTTGTAGAAATGTTTGTCGGAGTCGGAGCCTCTCGTGTTCGAGATTTATTCAAAAAAGCAAAAGAAAAAGCACCCGCCATTATTTTCATCGACGAGATTGATGCCATCGGAAGGGCGCGTGGTAAAAACCAAGTCACCGGATCGAATGATGAGCGTGAAAATACGCTCAACCAATTGCTTACTGAAATGGATGGTTTTGGGACCAACGACCACGTTATTGTAGTTGCAGCCACCAACCGTGCAGACATTTTGGACCGAGCTCTGGTACGAGCAGGACGCTTTGACCGACAAATTTACGTAGACCTACCCGAACTCACAGAGCGTAAAGAAATTTTTAGTGTGCATTTGAAGCCCTTAAAAACGAACAAAGATTTAGACGTTGATTTCCTAGCCTCACAAACACCCGGGTTTTCTGGAGCAGACATTGCGAACATGTGTAACGAAGCGGCCTTAATTGCGGCTCGTCAAGACAAGAAACACGTCGAGAAGCAAGACTTCTTAGACGCAGTAGACCGTATCATTGGAGGATTGGAAAAGAAAAACAAAATCATTTCTAAGAAAGAACGCGAAGTGATTGCCTTCCACGAGGCCGGACACGCAACCGTTAGCTGGATGCTAGAACACGCCGCTCCACTGGTAAAAGTAACCATCGTTCCAAGAGGTAAATCTTTAGGGGCCGCCTGGTACCTTCCGGAAGAACGACAGATCACCAACAAAGAGCAAATGATGGACGAAATGTGTGCCACCTTAGGAGGGAGAGCAGCAGAACAAATCATTTTTGGAAAGGTTTCTACCGGAGCCCTAAGCGACCTAGAAAAAGTAACCCGTCAGGCCACAGCCATGGTTACCGTTTACGGTTTGAGTGATAAAATTGGAAACATCTCCTATTACGATTCTTCCGGCCAAAACTCAGGCTTCAACAAACCCTACAGCGAACAAACAGCTCGAACCATCGACGAGGAAGTAAAGGCCCTCTCTGAGCAGGCCTATGCAAATGCTTTGGAAGTATTGGAACAACATAAAGATTCTTTAACTAAATTAGCACAAGAACTTTTAACCAAAGAAGTCATTTTCAAAGAAGATTTGGAAAAAATATTTGGAAAAAGGCCTTGGGATAAAGAAGAAAAAGTTACTTTGAATCCCAGTACGGATACCGAAAAAGTTTTGGCTGAGGATGATGATTCCGAGCCCGTAAAAGAGAATGAAGAAAAACCTGTTCAATAAGTTTATACACAAAGTAATACCCTCCTTTGCTGAATCGAAAAAGGAATCTAACAAGGAGGAACAAGAAGAAGCGGAAAAGTTTACACCCAACCCAAACGACCCTGCTGACGTTACTTTTGCAAAGACATTTACCTCCCGAGGAGGGAAATTCTTTTATTGCGACGACCAACAAATCTTCTTCACCCACTTAAAGCATCTTCTCAAAGAGAATCACTGGGAACTGCCTTATTGCGGCAATGACGAACTCAAAGAAATGCTTCAGCCCACACAGCTAACCTTTGAAGGGGATTACCAAAAGGCCGACTCGAGCATCAGCAACTGCGAATTCTTAATCGCATTCAACGGTTCGGTAATGGTCTCTGGAGAACAAACCCGAAATTTGAAAATTGAACACTTACCGGAAGTCTTAATCATTGTGGCCTACACCTCACAAATTGTAAAAAACATCAGCGAGGGGCTTCGTGGCATCCAAAACAAATACGGAAAATCAAGACCGTCCCTGGTTACGACCATTCGCACCAAGGATTCGATAACAACGATGAGCGACAGCGACCGGGCTAAAGATTTGTACATCTTCCTCATCGAGGACTACAAAGAACATCGATGAACGATTTAACCAAACGCCTGCTCACAGGCACAGCATATGTTTCTCTGATGCTTTCCGTTACCCTACACCCTATGGCTATCGGTCTGTTGTTTGCTTGGGTCGGCATACTCGGAACTTTGGAACTCAAGAAAATCGTAGAAAAGCAAGGGCTCGACTTCGATCTAATGCCCAGCTTGTCCTTAGGTCTTTTGGCCTATGCATCCTTTGTTTACTCGGAATTCCAATTCGTTTTGTATGCCTGCATGTTCGCTTATTTCATCAAGCAGTTGTATCAAAAATCAAAAAACACACTGCAACAAATAGGGACTACTCTTTTTGCTGTGGTTTACCTTTTCATTCCCCTTGCCTTGGCAATTCCAGTAGCTTCCGAAAGCTCTAATTACGAACCCAAAATACTCATGGGGCTTTTCATCCTCATTTGGGCTGCAGACTCCTGGGCCTTTGTTTCAGGAAGCCTGTTTGGGAAACACAAATTGTTCGAGCGGCTTTCCCCAAAAAAAACCTGGGAAGGCTTTTGGGGCTCGGTGGTGCTAACCGCTGGAACCGGTTATCTATTATCCATCACCGGATTTGGGTTGTCATCATTAGAAGGAATAGGCCTGGGCATACTTACCGTGTTTGTAGGTACTGCAGGCGATTTGTTTCAATCCATGCTCAAGCGCGCATCCGGACTCAAAGACTCGGGTACCCTACTGCCGGGGCATGGAGGAATTTTAGACCGATTTGACTCCATCTTATTTTGTCTGCCCGCATATTACATTTACTTTTACCGGCTGAGCCCATTGTTTAATTAGCAACAACAACATGTTTCACAAAGAAGGATTTGCCATCATACGGAATACCCTCATCGGACTTCTAACCCTCAACACGGCTGTGTGGTACTTGGCGGTAGGCTTTAACATTTGGGTCAACTTGTTGATTTTTGCTTCAGCCGTTTTATTGGTTTTGATCTTGCAATTTTTCAGAAATCCAAAACGAAACACGCAAGAAAACGCCAATCACATCATTGCCCCTGCCGACGGCAAGGTGGTGGTGATTGAAGAAGTTGCCGAACACGAATACTTCAACGACAAAAGAATTCAGGTATCCATTTTCATGTCGCCCTTAAACGTACACGTGAACAGATACCCCATCACAGGCGAAGTGAAATACGCCAAATACCACCCCGGAAAATTCTTGGTGGCATGGCATCCGAAATCGTCTATAGAAAATGAACGAACCACTGTGGTGGTGGAAAATGAAACCACCGGCCCTATTTTGTTCCGACAGATTGCAGGTGCCGTAGCACGGCGTATTGTGATGTACTCCAAAAAAGACGATCGGGCGAAACAAGGAGAAGACATGGGCTTCATCAAATTTGGTTCTCGAATCGACCTGTTCTTGCCCTTAGATGCGAAGATCAACACCAAACTCAATGACAGCGTTCGAGGTGGCGAAACGGTCATCGCAAGCTGCTAAAGATTTTCAACGTAATAAAATAAAAAGCCCCCGCATCTTCGAGGGCTTTTTATTTATTTTATATTCGGCCGCTTCGCGGCATGCCTTAAATAGGTAAAGGGGTAAATCGTTAAAAAGCGCGAATAACACGAACCCTGCTTGAACTGAACTTATAGTAGTAGTACGTGCCACCACTATCGAAATAGACGGTCCACGCGCTGGTATTACTGTCCTCCGAGGAAGACCAATAATAAGGNNCCTATATTGCCCTCAGGGCCACCGTTTCCAATCGTGTTGTACATTTCTAAGAGTTCATCTATTGAGGGGATGTACCAGTCGCTGTAGCTGTTTATTTCAGCATCTAAGGCAGCTTGTGCCGCAGTTATTCCTCCATAATCTGTTGTACATCCTTGGTTTGTGATGTCCATGGTGTTTTGTAAGCCTGAACCTATAGAAGTTCCATCTGCTCCTGATATACTCGTTCCATAACAACCCCATTCGTAACCGTTAAAGCCAAACCCCCATGGGTCAGTGGCGCCTTCTGTTAAATCTTCAAGTGCTGCTACCAAGCCGTGCTCACCGGTTTCGTCTACATAGAATACCATTCCACCATGGGCTAAATCGCCCACTTGGTATGAGGTTATTTCATGACCCTCGCAATCGTATCCCTCCTGCGCTGCGGGGTTGCCACAACCGCAACCTAAATCTTCTGCCGTTCCATTGGGTACACCTGCACAATCCAAACAGGTTGTGTTGTCTCCGTTTACGACTCCGCATTCATCTTCGCAAGATTCATAATCACAAGAACTGTCGTTTAATACAGCGGTTGGGTCAAAGTTACATGCACCTTCGTCCGTACAGCCATACAGGGAATCTAATTCTGCTTTCATGGAAGCATTCTCCTCCTGCAGCGAAACAATATGATCCTCAGAAATATCATTCACATACCAATCGCATAAGCTAAAGCCTTCTATAGCCTCTGTAACCTTTATCTGATATCCTAAACCTGGGCTTAAGTCTCCTATTCCGTTATAGCCAAATTCTGGCATGTAGATCTTACCCTCATTGTTTTTAGCTATGATAACTTTATCTGTGTGTTCAGACAATGACTGAACCAAATCAATAGGGGTTGGACAACCGTATCCAAACATGTTCCAGCCTGCTGCTAAATCAACAGTAACGTTCCAAGCGGCAAAGGATTGATTCAAATCATGAAGTATGAACTGACAGGTGCCGTCATCTTGATTGGCTGCACTGTTGTAATTGTCTGCAAGACCGGAAGTACATCCCCGTAGCGTAGGATATTCGCATGAAGAATCGTTAAAATTTGCGAGTAAATTGTAATTGCTTGCTCGATCATCGGTGCAGCCCAATATTTTCAGGGTCAAGCAGGAACCGTCATCCTGATTGGCAGAAGAAGAATACTCTACATATTGATTGTTTGTACACCCGAAAAGCTGGGCTTCACCTTCCGTATAAAATTCAACTTCGCACGGTATCCCATTTTCAAAATTGTACGTACAATTGCCCCAATCCATGGAATAGAGAGAATTGTGGTAAAACAGTACGGGCGGATTTATTTCGAGCTCAACAATTATGTTGTTAGATAAAATAAAGAACTCAACCTCATCTCCCGTTTTCGCCCACCAAGGATAATCGGCATAGCCATCCAACCCACACACGGGTATGCCTGCCATTCCCAATTCAATTGTATCGGCGTATGAAACTGGGTTGTTGTTAACAAATGCCATAATCCTGGCAGTCTCATACATACTTAAAGTACCTTCAGGAAAAACTACCGACATGTTGGTGCTGGAAGAAAAGTATTGAAAATCGAAATCTTCAAGTTCAACAACGCCGTTGTTGTATTGAGCGTTAACTGAAAAACCTATGCAAAAAAATAGTACGTAGAATAATTTTTTCATCGCTGAGTGTTAATGGTCTTTGTTGCAAACCAATGGAGTGGGGTCAATCAGAAGGTTGTCTTCTGCGGCGGAAAAAATCTATAAAGGACTTGTTTTTATATCCTTACGAAGATACACTTTTTGAAACCATTTCAAAAACCAAAAAAGCCTCTTGATTTCTCAAGAGGCTTTTTTTAGTAGCGGGGACTGGACTCGAACCAGCGACCTTCGGGTTATGAGCCCGACGAGCTACCAACTGCTCCACCCCGCAGTGCAAATATAAGATAAAGAAGCAGGAGAAAACAAGGATACCACGGCTATTTTTATTTCTTTTTCGCAAGCAACTGTTTATCAAGGCGTGAAAGTGCGTGTTCACTCCTTTTCGTTGCTCTACTAATGGTAAATAATGATTCGTGGGGGTATATTTATTGTATCTTTGCAGCCGAAATGGAAGAACATAAATACAAATCAGGTTTTGTAAACATCATCGGAAATCCCAATGTTGGGAAATCCACCTTGATGAACAAACTCATTGGAGAGCGGCTCTCAATCATTACATCGAAAGCGCAAACCACACGACATCGAATTTTGGGGATTGTCAATGACGAAAATCATCAGATTGTATTTTCTGACACGCCAGGAATTATTCAACCCAACTACAACCTTCAGAGCAGCATGATGAAGTTTGTACGTTCTGCATTTCAAGATGCTGATGTTTTTCTTTACATGGTTGAACTTGGTGAAAAATCGCTCAAAGACCAGAGCTTTTTTGAACGTCTGAAAAAAACAGAGGTTCCCATATTACTGCTCATTAACAAAATTGATAAATCCAATCAAGAAGGTGTAGAAAATGCGGTAAAACATTGGCATGAAGAATTGCCAAAGGCGAAAATCATTCCCATTTCTGCACTGGAGGGTTTTGGTGTAGAAAACATCATGAATGAAATTAAGGAGATGCTGCCCGAGGGCACGCCTTTCTTTCCTAAAGATGCGCTCACTGACAAGCCGGAACGTTTTTTTGTTTCCGAGATCATTCGAGAGAAAATATTACTCAATTACCAAAAAGAGATTCCCTATTCGGTAGAAGTGGTTGTAGAAACCTTCAAGGAAGAAGAAACCATCATACGCATAGGCGCCATCATCAATGTGGCTCGTGAAACACAAAAAGGAATCATCATTGGGCACCAAGGCAAAGCCCTGAAAAAAGTAGGAACACAAGCTCGAAAAGATTTAGAAATTTTCTTCGGAAAGAAAGTCTTTTTAGAATTGTTTGTAAAAGTAACGAAGAACTGGCGCGATAACGATCAAGATCTGAAGCGTTTCGGTTATTTCATATAAAATTAAAATGGGGAATATTGTAGCTATTGTAGGTCGTCCGAATGTTGGGAAATCAACTTTTTTCAACCGTCTCACGCAACGCCGTCAGGCAATTGTAGATGCCGTTAGTGGCGTAACCCGAGACCGGCATTACGGTACGTCGGATTGGAACGGTCGCGATTTTACGGTGATTGACACGGGGGGTTATGTAACCGGCTCTGAAGATGTTTTTGAAGGAGAAATCCGAAAGCAAGTCAAAATAGCTATGGAAGAGGCCGACTCCATCATATTTGTCGTCGATGTGGAAACGGGAACTACAGATCTTGATTTGGATGTTGCCCATTTACTTCGGAAAGCGAACAAACCCGTATTCATTGCCGTTAACAAAGTGGATAACGCCATGAGAATGGACGATGCCATGGAGTTTTACAACCTCGGTTTGGGAGAATACTTTGCCATTTCATCAATCAACGGAAGCGGTACCGGTGAATTGCTGGATGCTCTGGTCAATTCGTTTTCAAAAGAAGACGAAGAGGAAACCGATGCCCTTCCGAAGTTTGCCATTGTGGGTCGGCCGAATGCAGGGAAATCCTCTTTGGTGAATGCCTTGATGGGACAAAACAAAAACATCGTTACTGATATTGCAGGAACCACCAGAGATTCCATTGATACCCATTACAATCAATTCGGGCACGAATTCACATTGGTAGATACCGCTGGACTGAGAAAAAAATCTAAGGTGCATGAAAACCTTGAGTTCTACTCCGTCATGCGAACCATCCGAGCCATTGAACACAGTGATGTTTGTATTGTGATGGTCGATGCAACCATTGGCTTCGATGCGCAAGACTTGAACATCTTTCATCTGGCAGAAAAAAACCACAAAGGGATTGTGGTCTTGGTAAACAAATGGGACTTGGTCGAGAACAAAGAAACCATGACCATGGAGCATTACCGCAAGATGATTCTCGCCAAAACAGCTCCGTTTACAGACTATCCGATTGTTTTTATATCTGCCGAAACCAAACAACGAATTTTCAAAGCCATTGAAATGGCGGTTGATGTATACAACAGAAAACAGATTAAGATTACAACCTCTCAATTGAACAATGTATTCTTACCCATAACGGAAGTAACACCGCCTCCGTCTTACAAAGGGAAGTTTGTGAAAATAAAATACATCACACAAATCCCTACCATGGTTCCGTCGTTTGCATTCTTCTGCAACCTCCCGCAATACGTTAAAGATCCCTACAAACGCTTCATTGAAAACAAAATGCGAGAAATGTACGACCTCAACGGAGTACCTATTCGAATTTATTTCAGGAAAAAATAAGATTCTATTTGTATCTTTAAAGAAGCGCTCACATGCGTGAAGGGCTTTAAGCGATACAAACATGAAACAACATTTAAGTCGAGAAGACATCTCTGAAATCCGGAAAAGGTTGTTCCTGCATCTGGATGGCTGGGTATTGATTCCCACGCTTTACAATCTCAAAAAACTAAACGTACTGCAGCATTTCTTAGATCAAGAAAAGTGGTCTTTAGCTGCCTTAAATTTAGCTGTTGGCACCAATGAGGGTTATTTAAATGTAGCTCTACGCATACTGGCTTCTCAGGGCTATCTTTTAAGAGTTGTAGACAATGAAAGCGACCAGATTACGCTTACAACCACCACTCTAGGGGCCGAAGCCTTCAAAAAAGCAGAACACTACCATGCCTTTTACAAACTCATTGTAGACCAAACGGTACGACCTAGAAATGTGATTTCAAAAGAAACAAATGCAGATGCTCTGAAGGCTGCTCTTATTCAATTGGAATCCGTACGAAAACTCCAAGAAAGCCCTCTTGATCGGCGAATGACCTACCACATGGAAGGCCTACTTATGGGCTCGATATTGGTGGGCTTGGGCATCAATAAAAAATTCAAAGATCTGGACAACACTTCCATCCTCACCGCTAAAAGATTTGACATTTCCGAAGAGCTGTTTGATTGGTTCATGACGATGCTTGGAGCTATAGACTACGTGTACCTCGAATCCTCAAAACATCTTTTGACCGAAAAAGGTCTTTACCACCTCAAAAGAGCAAGCTCTTATGGAGTAACGTTGTCTTACCTTCCTACTTTTGCGAAGCTGGAGACTTTACTGATTGGCGACCCCCATGAAATTTGGAAAGAAAATGAAGAAGGACATGAAAGCCACGTGTATCGATACATGAATGTTTGGGGCAGCGGAGGAGCTCACAGCAGTTATTTTAAAAAAGTAGACCAAATCATCTTGGAGCTTTTTAACAGACCTATTGGTGAACAACCCAAAGGCATCATTGATGTAGGCTGTGGTGACGGCACTTTCATTTCACATGTATACGAGGTAATCTCTAAAAAAACCCTTCGGGGGAAGCTGCTTGAAAAGCATCCCCTGTTCATGATGGGTGTGGATTATAACAAAAAGGCCCGTATGGCTACTCGAGAGACTTTCAAGTCAAAGAACATACCCGCTTATGTAGGCTTTGGAGACATCAGTAATCCAGAGGGATTGAATGACATGCTTGTAAACCAACACGGTATTGAACTGATTGAATTGTTGAATACACGAACTTTTTTGGACCACAATCGCATCTACCAAAAACCGAAAACGACATCGTTAACTTCTCAATCTGACGGTGCTTTTGCACACCGAGGGCGAAGAATTCCAAACAACGAACTTTTTCAAAACTTAACCGAGCACTTTAAAAGTTGGAGCCCATTTGTAAAAAAGTTCGGACTGCTGGCTGTGGAGCTGCATGCCATTAACCCTATTTTGGCTGCATCGAATATAGGCACGACACTCGCAACGCCCTATGAAGCCACGCACGGATACAGTGACCAATACATCATGGAGTTGCCTTCTTTTTTAAATGCTGCAAAAAATGCAGGACTTATTCCGGCGGATGGATGTTCCTTCAAAATTCCGGATGAAGAAAAAACAAGCATCAGCATCCAACTTCTAAAAGGAGCGTGATGGAGTTGAAATTAGTTGTATATTACATCTGGTGATATTAGAAGATAATAAAGCCTTTAAATCAGACTGCGATATGAATTAGATTTTTGTAAATTTGAAGATTGAATTTTAAATTCCTCATACTGCCCCTATTCGTTGTTTCATCTTCTCTAGCACAAGTTGAGACCTACCTAATAAGCGATCAAAACTTCAGAGTGTTTCTGTCAGAAACTTTCCCTGAAATTTTAATTGAGGATTCTCTATTGGACATAAACGCTTGTAAATCTGTAACCGAAATGGATTGTTCATCCAGGCAGATTTCAAATCTAGACGGCTTGCAACATTTTGAAAATTTGCAAACTCTTGATTGCAGCTACAACACCATTACAAAACTCACAAGCATTCCCTCTAAACTGGATTATTTGAACAGCAGTTACTGCATCAACCTAGATTCAATTGGGACACTTCCAAATACACTTACTCATTTTGACTGCAGCTACAATCAAATTTCAACACTACCAAACTTACCCCTGAATTTAGACAAGCTTTTGTGTTCGGTAAATAAAATTGTGAAAATCAACTACTTACCCCCTAGCCTAACTCACATAGATTGCAGTTTTAACAATCTTAAAAAACTCCCCGAACTTCCTGAAAGTTTAGCCATTATCAACTGCAGCTACAACGAACTTACGTCTCTACCTGACTTGCCTCCAGAAATAGGTCTTACCTATAACAATCCTTTAAATATTTTCAATAACAACATCAATTGTGTGGGCGAATACTCAGCACTATTTGAAGATTTACTCAACATATATCCCAACTGTATTGACTCACCACAAATTGTAACACAAAACATCCTACTGCCCAAAGGATGGTCCATTTTTTCCATCAATGGATCTGGAATTGAAAAAAGTTTAGATCAAGCCCTTAGTCCGATCATATCAGAGGTTGTCATGGTGAAAAACAACAACGGATCGGTTTATTATCCAGAATGGAATTACAATGGTGTTGGGGATATTTTACTGGGTGAAGCTTACCACATCAAAACAACTTCAGAAACAGCTCTTAACCTAGATATAGAATACACTGATCCAGAATGTAATCCAATAAGTTTAACCCCAGGATGGAATCTTGTGGGGTATCTAAGAAATTCACCAGCACCAGCAGACTTGGTTTTAAAAGAACTTATTGAAACTGAAAACTTACTCATCGCTAAAGATTATTTGGGCGCTGTAATTCTTCCGGAATGGGGGTTTAATGGAATTGGAGCTATGGAAGCTGGAAGAGGCTATCAAGTTAAGATAGAAGAAAATGCCCTTTTACATTTTTTACCTAACGAATCAAACTACGGTCAATAATGTAGAAATGTATTGGTTTATCAGGGTTGTTTTTGTACTTTTATTGAAAACACACCCCCTTACGATGAAACATTTATTACTACAATTTACTGCTATCTTAATGATGGCATCCCTTTCCGCACAGAACATTCAAGAAAATCAATTTTATTCACCCACAAATACCGGGTCTAATATGACTCTAGGTTTTAATACAAATGACCTAGATGACTTTGTTGGTGATGTGATTGGAGCCTTTAATTCCGGTGGAAAGTGCATTGGATTAGAATCTGTAAAAGATGATTTTTTCACCATGGCACTATGGGGAAACGATCAAGGAAGCCAAATCATTGATGGACTTATAGATGGAGAGATCCCGACTTTCGCTGTACTAAAAAATAATGGCCAGGTAGTCCCTATTGCTTCAATAAACGTATTTTCAGGTTATGAAACAAATGCCATGTCCGTCAGTAATTCTATACTCACAGCGGGATGTACCGTAGAATCCTATCTAGAATATCACACGCAAGGATACAACGCTGATGTGGATAATGGGTCCTGCCAAATAAAAACGTACTCCCTTGATGTAACGCCCGAATTGTTTCAACCCATATCCTTTACTGACAACAACATGATTATTGGTATGAATGACCAAACAATCAATCTTTTTGAGGGAGGGACCTTAGGAACTTTTTTCGATTTAGATCAAGACGGCGTCCTGGACTGTATCAGCTCAACAGAAATTCCTGGAAAAAACAATGATGCTGACGGTTTCTTCACCATCAGTCTCTGGGGTGATGATCAGCTTACGGATGAAGTTGATGGGCTTACAGATGGGCAGACTCCAATTTTTGCAATACTCACTAAAACCAACCATGTTCTTGCTTTTGAATCCACAACAGAGATTCAAGGATATGCCGGAAATGCATTCATTACATTAGACGAAATTACTTTTGACTTGACTATATATGGATGTATGGATTCTAATTATTGTAATTACGATCCAGACGCAGAAGAAGATGATAATTCTTGTGAGGGAACTCCGGGTTGTATTGACGATCATTTCGTAGAGTACGATGCCAACGCTTCTTGTTCACTTACAGATGCATGTTCAACGCTATGGAAAGACGCCTACAATCAAGTTAACACAGAAAATGAATTAAATCTCACTACAATAAGCCAATTAGAGGACTCTATAGCGAACTTTTCCTCCCCAATTTCAATTGATATTGTTGAAGGGTGGAACATCATCGGCTTTACACTTGACCAAGAACAAGATGTAGTAGCCACTCTGGATGGGATTGTTGACCATGTTAATATTGCAAAAAACAACGAAGCAAAAGTATATTGGCCTGAATTTGGCTTTAATGGAATTGGAAATTTTATACCAGGACAAGGTTACCAAATTAAAGTTAGCCAGGCAATTGATGGATTTATGTACCCTAAAATTTCTACCGGACAAAGAATTGCACTTCAGCCAACAGTGCCACAATGGGTCATAGACATGCCTGTTGAGATGCATCCAAACGACATCAAATCTTTGGTTAGAGTCGTTAACCTTCTCGGTCAAGAAGTTAAGATCAGTGAAGTGCCTAAGGGATCCCCGCTGATTTACTTATACAATGACGGAACGGTTAAAAAAGAATTACGATAAAAAAAAGCGCTCCATGAGCGCTTTTTTTTTTACGGTTCAATCATCGCTTGGATGACAAAACATCCAATTCTGTCTGATGTTTTTCCCAGGCATTCATGGTACTGTCCAAATCATCCTTGGACTTCTGATAGAGTTTAAAAAATTCCACGTCAGACAATAAGGATTCACTTTTCGATGGATCGGCAAGATCTAAATCACAGTTGGCAATAAACTTTTCTAATTCATCAATCTTTCGCTCCGCTTTAGAAAGGAGGTTGCTCACTTTTTTTATTTCTTTCTCTAGGGACTTTCTATCTTCTTTGCTCAACTGAACTTTAACGGGCTTTTTTGGCACCTTAGAACGTTTTTCTATCTCGCGCATGGACTCTGCCTTCCTAAAGCTTAAATAATCATTGATGTCGCCCAAATGGGTTTTTATAAACCCATCTCTAAACTCCACAATCTTGGTGGAAAGTCCCGCCAAAAAATCTCTGTCGTGAGAAACGAGAATCAAAGTTCCTTTGTAGGCCTTTAGAGCATTCTTTAAGACTTCTTTGGAAAGAATATCCAAGTGATTGGTAGGCTCATCGAGTATCAAGAAATTTGATGTCTGTAAAAGCATCTTGCAAAGCGCCAATCTCGATCGCTCTCCTCCAGACAGCACTTTGACCTTTTTTTCCACATCGTCTCCGCTGAAAAGAAAAGAGCCCAGCATGTCTCTAGATCGGGGTCGCAAGGTATCGTCAGCAACTTCTTCAATCACATCAATAACTCTTTTTTCCGCATCCAACAACTCTGCTTGATTTTGAGCAAAATAACTCATTTGAACGTTGTGGCCTGGCTTTACGATACCTTGATGGGATTCTGCTTTCGTAATGCACTTAATCAAGGTTGATTTACCCTGACCATTCTGCCCAACAAAGGCCAAACGATCGCCCCGATCAATTTGTAAATCTAATTGTTGAATGACCTTTTTTTCACCGTAGGATTTCGACAATTGTTCCACTTCTAAAATTACTTTTCCGGGAGAAGTCGCCTCCGGAAACGAAAAATTCATTTTCTTCAGATCGGTAGCGTCTACCTCTATACGATCCATCCGATCCAATTTCTTAATCAAACTTTGGGCAAAGGCAGCTTTGCTGGCTTTGTACCTAAACTTATCGATCAGTTCCTCTGTTTGCTTTATCTCTTTATCTTGATTTTTCTTTACCGCAACTTGTTGCTCTAAACGCTCCTGACGCAAGTGTAAATACTTTGTATAGGGTGCTTTGTAATCGTAAGCTTTTCGATTAGCAATCTCAATGGTCCTATTGGTTACCTGATCCAGAAAAGCTCTGTCGTGCGAAACCAAAATGACGGCACCTGAGTAGGTTCTTAAAAAGTTCTCCAGCCAAACGATCGACTCGATGTCCAGGTGATTTGTCGGTTCATCTAAAAGTAATACGTCAGGCTTACTCAGCAAAACCTTAGCCAACTCAATACGCATTCGCCAACCGCCACTGAAGGTGTCTGTGAGTTTCTTTAAATCTTCTGATTTAAAGCCCAAACCAAAGAGTACTTTTTCAATATGCGCATGAAACGTATAACCACCAATTACGTTTAATTCGTGTTCTAACTCACTACACTTATTGATAATCTCGAGGTATTCCTCCGATTCATAATCGGTTCTACTTATGAGCTCTTGTTGAAAGAATTCGAGTTGCTTTTGAACCTCTTTAATTCGCTCAAAGGCCTTCTCAGCTTCTTCAAGAACGGTGTTACCTTTAACAAAATCTATGTCCTGAGACAGGTAACCCACCCTCATTTCTTTTTGAAGGTTGACGGAACCGGTATCAAACCCCTTGTTGGAATGGATTATTTTCAACAAGGTCGATTTTCCTGCCCCATTTTTACCAACCAGACCAATACGGTCTCCTTTATTGACCATAAAACTCATTTCGGCAAACAACACTTCACCCCCAAACTGCACACCTATGTCCTGAATTGCTAGCATTTCATTTCGTTTTCGTAACGTTTAATATCTACTTCTGGTTCTATCATTTTTCCTTTTTCCATAAAATCAATCAGTTGCAAAGATAAGTAGGGAGAAATTAACAATCCACGTGTTCCAAGACCATTAAACACCAAAACATTGTCATGAGAAGGATGTGCTCCTAAAAGAGCACGTCGGTCCTTTACGGTAGGTCGTAATCCCGCCTCATGGTTGATGAGCTCAGGGCTAATGTTTACCAAATCGTTTAACTTAGACAACAGTTCTTGTTTAGCTTCTTCCGTACAAACCTCGTCTTTATCATCCCAGTTAAATGTGGCGCCAAGCTTATATTCCTCAGCGCCTAAAGGGAGAAGAGATATACTACTTTTCAGTAGCTGTTTCGCTTGAAAACCTTTCAACTTAACCGTCAACAGTTCTCCCTTGGTTCGCATTAAGGGCAAGTAATCAAAATAAGGATTCTGGGTGAGGCGATGGCCTTCACAGAAAACAATTTTTTCGGCCTCAACAGATTGGTAACGGATGTACTTTTCTGAAACCTCCATAGCTGAATAATCAAAGGCTTCGTTTAAAAGAGAACCGCCAGCATCCAAATGGGTTCTGAAAATTGAAATCATTTTTTTGAGATCTACCCGTCCAGAATGCTTTACTTCACCGAAACCGAAATCTGCAGAAATTTCCTCAGAGTCATTCGACTTGAATGTCGTATTCATAAAAGCACGCAATCTCGGCTTTTCTGACTTCTCCAACCATAAATTTTGCTCTTGAACGGAATGAAACTTTCGCCAAAGTTGGAGTGGCGTATGAATCCCTGTGTCAAATGTTTCCTCAAAACTTTTGATGAATTGGTACAGGGGTGGCAATTGTTCTTCGACTTTCCAACAGGCTGTAAAACGTTTAAGCACCATAGGATTGTATGCCCCAAAAGCAACTTTTGATGAAGTGGATGACCTAAACTTATCGATGACAAAAACGCGTTTACCCATTTGCGTCAATTGAAAGGCCAATACGGTTCCTGCTAGACCTTGCCCTACAATGATGTAATCAAACTTTTTCATAAGAAAAAAGCTCCCAAAGGGAGCTTCATATTTTTACGTTGACTTCGGGTTAGTATTCCCAAAGGTCACTTTCCATGTTACGTATGTCGTTCTTGATGCGATCGGCTTCTAAAAGCTGTTGCATTCTATCTTTCTTGTACTCAAAAATGGAACGGTCATACATGTTTGTTTCTTTGGTAATGATCGAAGCAAACAAGCGTTTTTGCAAAAACTCATCGTAAGTCATGCGCTCTGCATTGTTGCTTGTATTGTATACAGAAGCATTTGCAAGCATCTGACGAGCTTCAGGCAGCCACACCCAAAACAACTTCACCTTCTCCATTTCATACGTTTCCTTATTCATGATTTCTGCTACGGGGCAGATCCCAAGAATACGTACGTCGATAGCAGATCTCTTTTTGTCAAAGAATCGATCTTCGATAATTAAGAATTCTTTTACATCCTTACTTTCTACACGAACGGTATCCAATTCACTGATAAGTTCTCCGCTGTCGATGTCTTCGTATTCAACAGTATCGATAGAAAACAATAGTTTGTTAATCGACTCTACTGATTTAACTTCATCGAAGTATTCATCTTCATAAGCGGTAATCGATTGATCATCCAATACGGCCTGAAACAAATTGTCGGTCATGTTCATACGCACTTTACCACCTCCAAGCTTAACCGGGTATTGTGGGAAATACATGGGGTGATTTTTTCTTTGTCTAAGATCTATTCTTTGTATGTATGTTTTAGACCAAAGAATATCATCCTCTCGAACAAAAGGGTATTCCAATACTCTGTTTTCATAGTTATGATGCTTAACATAAGCATGGCCATCCAAGTTTGTGGGTTTGGTGTTGTAGTCCAAAACATTGGTTTGGGCAAACATTGTAGAGCTTGCTAAAATAGCTAATCCTGTTAGGGCAACCTTTAAGATTTTCATGATCGCTGTTTCTTTAAATTACTGTACTGTTAACACTATGGCTCCACATTGTTTACGTCCATCAGGCCCTTTGGCTTTGATGTTTGTAAACGAGATGTCAGAACCTGGTTTTAGTTTTATGATTTTCTCTTTTACCTCAGGGGTAAACTTGTTTCCTTTAACTTTAATCGTCTTTGTATACTCTCCATCCTTAAGACGAACATCATAGGACTCTACTTTGTACTTCAAGTCAAATGGGAAATTTGGCAATGAGGCTAAAATACCTTGAGCTTTACTCAATTTACCTTTAGACATAGTACCCTCTTTCTTTCCATTGATACTTGCTGTTGGAGAAGGAATTCTTTTCAATCTGAATTTCATCGGACTACCAACATTCCTGCCGTTGGCCTTGACCGTGATTTTAGCTTCACCCCTTGCTTTTTTTGCAACAATAGCTTCGTACTGGCCGGGCTTAATTTTTTTAAGGGTTACATTGGATCCAGACACCTGTAAATCTTCTGGAGAAAATCCGGGAGCCGATACATCAATAGGGTTTGGAACACCTTTGTAAAAAACATTCATTTTTGTTGGAGAAACTATAGCCATAGGCTGAGCTACTTGGTATTCAAAAACCTCATCGTAAGGGATGACACCTTTTTCAGTGGTCAATAAAATTCTTGCAGCGCGTTTCTGAGTACCTAATCCTTTTGCTACAACGTTGTATTGACCTACGCCTAAATTGGAAACTCCTATGGTATCAGACATTGTAAAATTAGGAGAGCCGTCTGGATTAAATCGGTTGGTCACCAAAACTTCAGGAGATTGTGTAGAATCAAAGGCTGCTAAATAAATTTCAGCTCTGAAGCTATCGCCTTGCATGATGTAATTTTTTGACGAAATAACTTGCGGTATCACCGTAGTAAATTTCATATCATCAGCAGAAACACTTGCATATAAGGACTCTACAATTTTTGACTCTACGGTAGTGGCATCGACTTGATATTGCGATAAAAATGTTAAAACTGCTATGAGCGGAACATTATTAAACGTTCCTACTTCCCAAGGAACCATAATCTCATCTTTAAGGACGTCTTGTGTATCAAAATTAGAAGCAATGACATTCTTGAGCTCTTCGTCACGCTGAACAACGTCAAGTCTCAGTAAGAAATCTCTGTAATCGTTTATTTTATTACGAAGCTCCTGCCCCATCAGGTCGGGTTTCATAAGCATTAAGTTTGACACCTTTGATTTGTTATCCGCTCCTTTGGGATCCTCTGTTCCTTCTTTATACCCTCCGGTATTTTCAATCAATAAATCTGAAAGATTACGAATGTAAAGATTCAACTCATCGGCCTTCGACTGCACATCTTGGGCGAGATCAAATTGAACACCTACCTTCTCTGGGAAATTGGATGCACTTTCTTCAAATTGAGCGTAAAGCACATCAGACTGTTGGTTGATGTTCTCAAGATTGGCTTTCAAAGAGTCGTTAACCTTTGCAAAAGCTTTCAACATGTCTTTGGAGATGTTTAGAGCCAATAAGGCAGTCAGCACGAGATACATCATGTTGATCATTTTCTGCCTTGGTGAAGCTTTTCCTGAAGCCATTAATCGTTGTTTTAAGTGTTATAATTATTTATTGGAATTCATGGCACTAAGCATGTTTCCATAAACACCATTCAATGCATTCAAATTCTCTCTCAGTTGAGCCAACTCTTCTTGCATTTGTTGGGCATCACTTAAGGAGTAATTCATATTCTCGGCCATTTGGCGAGTTGCCTCAGTTTGCTCCGTTGTAGATGCTATTTGTGCTTCGTACAAAGAATTGATGCTTTCAAGGTTTTTAGCTGCGGCAGAAACCTGGCTGCTGTAATCGTTTGTACTTGAAGCAATATCAGCTACTGATCCCAATCCGTTTGCGGCATCACTTACCTTCTTCAGGCCTTCTCCTAAACTTTGAATTAATTCTTGGTCTACATTTGCGTTTTCAAGCATCTGATCAAGCTCCTCAACGGGGCTTTCGGGTGCAGCTTTCTTTCCGTTTAGCTGTGGGTATACGAGAGACCAATCATATTCACTGTGTGGCTTCTCAAAACCGGAAACAAAGAATATTAAAGCTTCCGTGGTCAATCCAATGGTAAGCATCAAATCGGCACCGTCCCAGTGTAAGATTTTAAACATGGCACCCAATATTACAACCGATGCTCCCCATCCATAGAGCTTAGACATGATGTCTTTACCTCGCTTGCTTTCAAAAAATTTCATCATAACCTAAAAAGTTTTTTGCCGATTAATAACCGAAGTCAACAGTTTCTACTCCTGCATAAGTTTTCACACATCGGAACCCGATGTAACACTTAGCCGTATCTTGATATTCATAATCTCTAGCTGCGACTTGTAAAAATGCGCCTACGTCTTTCCATGAACCACCCTTTACGACCTTTCGCTTCAGCATTGGATGAGCATTCTCATCAGCATCATAGGTGTAGAAAGGATTCATGTCTGCAACAAACATAGAGGCTGTTGGCTCAAATGGTGTCGACGTCCATTCCGAAACGTTACCCGACATATTGAACAAATCGTAGTCGTTTCTTGAGTAGGACTCAGCGGGAGATGTAAATGCATAACCATCAGCGAGGTAATCCCCTCTAAGAGGCTTGAAGTTGGCCAAAAAGCACCCTTTGCTATTTCTCGAGTAAGGGCCTCCCCACGGGTAAATAGAATGTTCTTTACCTCCTCGAGCTGCATATTCCCATTCTGCTTCTGTAGGAAGACGGAATTCTGTTTCATACTTCTGTTGGTACGCGCTCAATTGTTTCATTCGTATGCTGGTTCTCCAGTTACAGAAAGCTGTAGCTTGTTCCCAATTCACTCCAACAACAGGATACTCTCCGTAAGCGGGGTGCCAGAAATAAGTATTGAACATTGGCTCGTTAAAAGTGTACGAGAAGTCATGCGCCCAAGCAAGCGTATCTGGATAAACAAGAACCTCTGCTTGATGCACTAAATTTTGACGAGAAAATCCTTCACGGTACGTGTTGGTTTCTGGGTCAAAACGATTTTCTCTCTGAGCGGCTGGAGATTTATCTACCCATGAATATTTGTAACTCCATGACCTGGAGTCATACTCTTTGTTACCCATGATGCGTTCCTCCAAAGGCAAATACAACTCCTCTAAGGTAAGCTCAAGCTCTTCATTACCTTGCCATTCAATTGCAGTTTCCCAATTTAAATAAGGATTTTCCAAAAACTCTCCTTCAGGCGTTTCTTCAACATACTCGTATCCTTCAACCATAGCTTCCGCAAGGAGTGTTCTGGCAATGGAGTCTCTCACCCAATGAACGAACTGACGGTACTCGTTGTTTGTGATTTCCGTTTGGTCCATGTAAAAAGAGTGCATCGTTACCAATTTTTTTGGAGTGGTATGTGCGTAAGGCACGTCACCATCATTGGCACCCATAGTAAATGTTCCTCTTGCGATTTTCACCATTCCATAGGGATCAGTGGGGTAGAATTCTGACAGTTCTTGTACACCAACTAATTCACCTCTCGATGAAGTACTGCAACTGCTAAAAACAGTTGCTGCTATAACTCCAAGTAAAAGTATCTTTCTCATTTTTGTTGTTTTCTGCAATTTACAAACAAGTAATTCCAATTAATTATATCGGATATTTCGATAATGCGTTGGTAACTTACCAGGGGGGCGCATTTTGAACGAATATCGTAATAAAATTTCATGTGAACCACTCGATTCAGATTTTAAATCTGAAGTGGTTATATCATACGCATAGCCAAACTTTAGGTTTTCGTTAATGTTGTAACCTGCTATAAGGACTAAAGCGTCGTCTAATCTATAGGTCATTCCTCCCCAAAGGTGATCTCCGTACTTTGCATTCAAGTTGAAATCCATTTGAGTAGAAACCTGATCTGTTTTTACATATAAGGATGGGTGAAGAACTAAATCGCTTCTTACATCATACTCCCAACCTAAAATCAAATAATGATGTCTTCTCAATTTAAAATCTACAGCGGCATCATCATAAACGGCTTTCGCTTGATTCAGATGCGTGATTGAATACCCCACATACAATGCTTTCTTCCTGTAATACAAACCGAATCCTAAATCTGGAATCACATCATTGGAAGCCGTTTTGGGTATCAAATTATCATTACTTCCGTTTGTACCATCTGGAGCAATCCAATCTCCATCCACACCTAAATTAACGAATCCAAAGTTAAGACCTAAACCCAACTCCGAGTGTCTTGAAATCTTTGTTTGATATGCATACGAAAGGCTTATCTGCTTGGTGTATTCTTGTCCTATCTTATCATTGAGCAAGCTCAAACCTACACCCCCATGCAAAAAGTAAACTGGTGACTCCACACTTAAGTGTTGAGTCACAGGAGCACCATCAAAACCAACCCATTGGCTACGTTGAATAGCCAAAGCGTTAAATTGATCATAACTTCCCGAAAAAGCGGGATTTACTGAGTATATGTTAAACATATTTAACGAAAACTGAGGGTCTTGTTGAGCTTTTAAAAGCCCACTCAGTACAACGAAAAATAATATTGCAATCTTCTTCATACAATGCATTATCCATTCTCTCACATAAATTGAGAGGGCTAAAGATAGAAAAAAAAACAAAAATTAGATGTTTTACCCCAACAACCTTTGATATCTTTTTTAAGATTGAAGTCTTTTTATCATCATTTCTAAATGCTAAAAAAGGCAAACTAAAACTTAAGATACCTCACAATACGATCTGAAATCAAACCATCAATAGCCTTTTTATAATCTAAAAATGAACAAGGTAACAACGAATCCTTCAAAGGCAACTGCACCCACCATCGACTTGAGTCTTTGCTTTTGTAAAACACCAAATCAGACCATTCAGAACTGACGTGAAATTTTTGAAAATTATTCAATTCTTGATCAGCTAAGTCGTCACTTCGCATCTCATACCCCTCCAAAAAATACCAAATTGCTTGCGCAAAAGCTTTAGCACTTTGATTATTCAAGTCCAAAAGCGGATTTAGCTCAGAAAGTAAAACCGAATTTAAGGCTGGACTCATTCCAGCATAGCGCAACATAGCGCACAGATCGGCTGCACTAATTCCATTAGGAGATGCATGCTCCGATGCAGGAGCCTCAGATGATTTCACGACCGATACATCGACACTCAAATGATCCAAACCTCTTAGGCAGGGTTCTGTTTCTCGAATGTCGGCATTTACCTCCGCCAGGCGCAAAAGATTTACATCCATCTGCTCCAGTAATTGAAGCTCCTGTGGGGAGCATAAGTACGATTGATAGCCCAACAAGGTATACTGGGAAATCAAAGAATCATCAGAAGCTAATAAGGGGGATAAAAAAGATTTAGAATGATGTTCATCACCATCTTGAAAATCAAGATAAGCATCTAAAGAGGCGAAATTCAATAGATTTCCATACGATGCATGACCTCGGTAAATAGGGGTTATCAGATCATGCCCACCTCCTAAAACAAGCAAGCACTTTTTCTTCTGAACCAGAAATGTTACCAATTCTTTTAGGGCAACATAAGTATCATCAACATCGTTGCCAATTCTCAGGTTACCCAAATCTAAGATGCTGCTGCTCCAATCTCCTCGATACAGATCATAAAGGGACTCTCGGATTTTGTCCGGGGCTAACCCACAAGTTTCATTATTTACAGACCTTCTACCTTCCGGAACCCCAACAATAAATACATCATAAGAAAACAGCTCTGCTCGAAAGTCTTCGTTGTAAAAATGCACAAAACCACCTAAGCGTCCACTTTCATGACTCACAATCTCTGATGCGGGCCGATAAGCTTCTAGATACTCTTTTAATTCCATTCGATAAATATAGAAAAATGCGTGTTGAAGTGCACGTTTGCCATACAAATGTGTGATGACAAAAAAAATCCTCACCAGTGGTGAGGATTTTAATCATTTTTTCTTCGCTTTCGATTTGGCCTTTGGCTTTGCCTTGACTTTACCTCTTGTTTTTTTAGGCTGATTTTCTATGATGTGAACACATTGAGCTCTATCTAAACTCTCCGCCTCAACATCTTTAGGAATCTTGTAATTCTTTTTCTCCATTTTGATGTAGGGGCCCCATCTTCCGTGCAAGACTTGAATGCTTGGCTCTTCGTCATCAAAGGTATGAATGTGTTTCTCCGCATCGGACTTTCGTTTGGCTTGTATAAGCTCAACACAAGCATCCAACTCAATGGTCATTGGATCGTATTCCCCTAAAGACACAAACTTGCTGTCGTGACGAACGTAAGGACCAAACCTACCGATGGCTACCGTCACTACCTTTTCTTCAAAGTGCCCAACCTGTCTTGGTAGTTTAAATAGATCAATCGCCTCTTGGAGAGAAATGGACTCAATAGACTGTCCTTTTCTTAAACTTGCAAACTTTGGCTTCTCTTCCTCAGTTCCCTCGCCCAACTGCGCCATGGCACCGTAACGACCAATTCTTACATAAAGATTCATCCCAGTCTTGGGATCCACACCCAAAAGTCGTTGGCCTACTGCTCGTTCAGAATTTTCTTTGACATCTTCTACCTTAGCATGAAAATCTCCATAGAAATTTTGAAGCATCTGATTCCATGACTTTTCTCCAGATGCAATTTCATCAAACTCCATCTCAACATTTGCCGTAAAGTGGTAATCTAATATCGAATCAAAGTTTGATACTAGGAAATCATTAACAACCATACCAATATCCGTGGGGCAAAGCTTCCCTTTCTTTGATCCCGCTTTTTCTTCAAGAACATCTGTTTTGACAACTGAATCAATCAGCTCAACATAGTGGTATGAACGAAGTGTTCCTTCATCCTCACCTTTCTCGACATAGCCTCTTCGCTGTACCGTAGAAATTGTAGGAGCATAGGTAGAAGGTCTTCCGATCCCCAACTCTTCTAATTTTTTCACCAAACTGGCTTCGGTAAATCTTGCAGGAGCTTTTGTAAAACGCTCTCTTGAGCTCATTTTCTTATAGACGACGTTTTCCCCAACCTCAAGTTTTGGCAACATACCCTCTTGTTCATCCTCACCTTCTTCATCCGTTCCTTCGAGGTATACTTTTAAAAACCCATCAAAAACAATAACCTCTCCTTTTGCAACGAAATTCTTTTCGTGATTGGAATGGTCTATCTTGACTGTGGTTCGTTCTAGTTTTGCATTGGACATTTGTGAAGCAATAGCTCGCTTCCAAATCAAATCATACAACCTCTGCTGACCCGAGTCGTCGCTAACTTGACGCTCATGCATATAGGTGGGTCGTATAGCTTCGTGAGCCTCTTGAGCACCCTTAGATTTCGTAGAGTAGCTTCTTGGGTTGCTGTAAGACGCTCCATATTCGTTAACAATCTCTTGCTTGATTGCCGACATAGCGTCGTTGGAAAGATTCACGGAATCTGTTCTCATGTACGTGATCTTACCCGCTTCGTACAAACGTTGCGCAACCGTCATGGTTTGCGACACAGAGAAACCTAATTTCCTTGCTGCCTCTTGTTGTAATGTTGAGGTTGTAAATGGAGCTGCGGGACTCTTAGTCGCGGACTTTTTATCCAATTGATCGATACGAAACTGAGCACCAACACACTGCTTTAAGAAGGCTTGTGCCTCTTCTAAACTAGACAACCGAGACGGAACTTCAGCCCTGAATGACTGACCATTCTCATTGCTAAATTGTGCAACAATTTTATAGTAAACGTTGGAACTGAAACTGTTGATCTCCCGCTCCCGTTCAACCAACAAACGAACAGCTACAGATTGAACTCGACCTGCAGACAAACCCTGCTTTACTTTTCTCCATAAAACTGGCGACAATTCAAAACCAACAAGTCGGTCTAAGACTCTACGAGCTTGTTGTGCGTTTACCAAATTGTAATCGATTTCCCGTGGATTATCAACGGCCTTTGTTATGGCCGTTTTGGTTATCTCATGAAAAACAATTCGTTTGGTTTCCTTATTCTCCAGATTTAGAGTTTCCGCCAAGTGCCATGCTATTGCTTCTCCTTCACGGTCCTCATCCGTAGCCAGCCATACAACCTCTGCGGTCTTAACCTCCTTCTTCAAAGCCTTTACGGTCTCTTTCTTATCTGTAGAAACCTCATAGTTTGGAATGAAGCCTCCTGAAATATCTACACCCATATCTTTGTGCGATAAATCTCTAATGTGGCCAAAGCTCGACAATACCTTAAAGTCTTTTCCTAGAAATCCCTCGATGGTTTTTGCCTTAGCAGGCGACTCTACAATTACTAAATTCTTTGCCATATTTAGTTCTCAGATTTGGTACAAAATTATGATAAGTTTTATCAATCTTCCTAATTGTGGGTGAATTATCTAGTTATTGGCTACCCCTTTTAATAAATTAAAAGAATTTTTTACATAAAAAAATATTTAGTCAACCAGTCTAAATAAAAAATTAAACGCTAAAATTACATGACAGTTTGTCAGAACTGTTACATTTTGTAATTTTGCTGAGATTAAAGAACAACACAGATGGAACAATACCATACAGGTAACAAAGTTATTGACGAAGGAAAGCAAGGGGAAGCTCTTGTGATTGAAACCCCAAAAACGGGCGAAAGAAAGCTTTATATTGAAAGCTATGGCTGCCAGATGAACTTTTCCGATAGTGAAATTGTAGCATCCATACTCTCAGAGCATGGATTCGATACCACTAAAAATATAGAAGAGGCTGATGTGATATTCGTAAACACCTGTTCCATCCGGGAAAAAGCGGAACAAACCGTTCGCAAGCGCTTGAGGACTTTTCAAAGACTCAAAGAAAACAAAAAAGACTTGACCGTAGGAGTCCTAGGGTGCATGGCTGAACGCCTTAAATCAAAATTCCTGGAGGAAGAGAAATTGGTTGATATTGTGGTTGGCCCTGATGCATATCGAGACTTACCCAACTTGATCACCACCGTTGACCAAGGCCAAAAAGCGGTTAATGTTCAACTATCCAAAGAAGAAACATACGCAGACATAAGCCCCGTTCGCCTCAACAGTAATGGCGTTACTGCCTTTGTATCCATCATGAGAGGCTGTGACAACATGTGTACTTTTTGTGTTGTTCCGTTTACCCGAGGTAGAGAGCGAAGCAGAGATACTGAGAGTATCGTAAATGAAGTGAAGGAACTTCATGAAAAAGGATACAAAGAAATAACACTTCTGGGTCAAAATGTAGACTCATATTTATGGTATGGCGGGGGAGCGAAAATGGATTTCAACAAGCTTTCAAGCCTACAGCAAGCAAGCTCTGTGAACTTCGCACAACTGTTGGAAAAAGTTGCGCTTGTGAGTCCTGAAATGAGAATTCGATTTTCTACTTCACACCCACAAGACATGACAGATCAAGTCTTGGAAACCATGGCGAAATACGAAAATATTTGCGACTACATCCACCTTCCTGTTCAGTCTGGAAATACAAGAATCCTTGAAATGATGAACAGGGGGTACACCCGAGAATGGTACATGCAACGTATTGACGCCATCAAAAGAATCATACCAGACTGCGCCATCTCACAAGACATTATCTCGAGTTTCTGCTCAGAAACAGAAGAAGAACACAAGGATACTCTGAGCTTGATGGATTACGTAAAATTTGAATACGGATTCATGTTTAAATATTCAGAACGCCCAAACACCAAAGCTGCCCGACAGTTTGAAGATGATGTTCCGGAGGATGTTAAATCGAGAAGATTGACTGAAATTATCGAAAAGCAAAGAGCTCATTCGATGGAACACAATCAATCAAAAATTGGCAAAACCTTTAAAGTCTTGGTTGAAGGCGTATCAAAAAAATCTGAACAAGAACTTTTTGGTAGAACAACACACAACTCCGTAGCTGTATTCCCGAAAAAAAATTATAAGGCAGGAGATTACGTCAATGTGAAGATCACAGAATGTAATTCTGCCACCCTAATTGGGGTAAGTGTAGATGTTTAATTTAAATACGTAATTCTATAAAATGACGTCCGTACAAGATATTAAACAGCGATTTGGAATTATAGGTTCTTCACCTGAACTAGACCGTGGTATATCTAAAGCCATCCGGGTAGCTCCTACAGATATTTCTGTCATGGTTTCCGGAGAAAGTGGTACGGGTAAGGAAGTCATTCCAAAAATCATCCATCAAGTATCTGCCCGAAAGCACGGCCCATATATCGCCGTAAACTGCGGAGCCATTCCGGAGGGGACTATTGATAGTGAGCTTTTTGGTCATGAAAAAGGTTCTTTTACAGGAGCAACAGCCAGCCGAAAAGGATACTTTGAAGTGGCAGATGGAGGAACCATCTTCTTGGATGAAGTTGGTGAATTGCCACTGGCAACCCAAGTACGTTTATTGCGTGTTTTAGAGACCGGAGAATTTATTAAAGTGGGATCTTCTAAAGCTCAAAAAACAGATGTCCGTATCGTGGCTGCAACCAATGTAAACATGCAACTGGCAATCCAAAAAAATAAATTTAGAGAAGATTTATTCTACAGACTGAATACCGTTCAAGTAAATCTTCCCCCGCTTCGCGATCGAAAAGATGACATTCATTTGATCTTTCGAAAGTTTGCCATGGATTTTGCTGAAAAATACCACATGCCATCGGTTCGCCTTGATGAAGAAGCGGTCAAACTCATATCGGTATACCCATGGCCAGGGAATATCAGACAACTGAGAAATGTTACAGAACAAGTTTCCGTAGTCGAAGAAAGTCGTATGATTAACGCCCTAACCCTAAAAAACTATCTGCCCAACAACGCTGAAAAGACTTTACCTGTATTGTACGATGATGGTAAGACTGCATCAAACGATTACACCGAAAGAGAAATCCTGTATAAGGTACTCTTTGATATGAAAAAAGACATCAGCGACCTCAAAAAGTTAACGCATAAACTAACAAAGGGTGAAGTTGAGTTTGAAAAAGACAACGAGAAGTTAGTCAACGAAATTTATTCGGAATATGATGAATTAAACCATAGCCAAACCATCTTACTCCCTACCTCCACAGACGCTTCAACTGAGGCAAGAACTATTGTGGCACAGGAAATAAAACCTCAGGAATCACTTTCACTTCAAGATAAAGAAATTGAAATGATAAAAAACGCTCTTGAAAAGCATCGAGGTAAAAGAAAAGGAGCGGCAGCAGAACTCGGCATCTCTGAGCGTACCCTTTATCGGAAAATTAAACAATATAATTTGTAAAATGACGAAAATTAAGCTTCTAATTGCATGCGTAGCCACCTTCTACAGCTGTGGGGTTTATACCTTTACAGGCGCAGACATCCATCCGGATGCACGTACGGTTTCTGTGGCTTATTTTCAAAACCAAGCCACACTAGTTCAGCCTATCTTAAGTCAGAAATTCACAGATGATCTTCAAGATTTCGTGATTCAGCAAACCGATTTAAACTTGGTACGGACTGATGGAGATCTGCAATTTGAAGGATACATTAGCGATTATCAAATAAATCCCATCAGCATCAGCTCTGCAGATCAGGCAAATCAAAACAGACTGAACGTTACTATTTTCATTCGTTTCGTCAACAAGATTGAGACGGATAAATCCTACGAACAAAGCTTCAACCGCTATGCTGACTTTGACAGTAACATCACCCTCTCACAAATTGAAGAACGTTTGCTCGATGAAGTAATTACAGAACTAATTGAAGATTTATTTAATAAAGCCGTTGTAAATTGGTAGTATGTTAAGCACACAATTCATAGAACTCATTAGGAAACCCGAAAGCATTAAAAAAGCAGATCTTTCGAGCTTGAATGAACTCTGCACAAAATACCCCTATTGCGCTTCAATCCACAAACTGCGCCTCAAAGCATTAAAAGACGCTGATAGTGATGCATACAACTCGGAACTGAAGATGACAGCTGCCACTTCAGGAAATAGATCCATGCTCTTTGAGTACATTTCTCAAAAATCATTTCAACGTCAAAAAGAAGAAGGCTTGACACCCGAAGAAGCAGAAGTGAAACTGGAAATTGGCAAACCCCTAGAATTTAATAAAGAGGAGAAGCACTCCTTCAACGAATGGCTGAAAATCACCCGATTTGAACCCATCGATAGAAGTTTTAAACCGGAGAAAAAGGGCGTCCTCAAACCGATAGAGAAAACAAATAAAATTGTTGAATTCATCCAGGAGTCAAAAAAGAAAGAACGTCCAAAAAAAGAATTTTTCTCTCCAAACCAAGTAGCCAAAGAAAGTTTAACAGAAAACAACAGCCTAATGACAGAAACTTTGGCGAAAGTTTACCTCGAACAAGGACACTTGGATAAGGCCATTACAGCCTACGAAATTTTAAGTTTGAAATATCCACAAAAAAGTGGTTTATTTGCAAACCAAATTAAAGCCATTAAACAAATAAACTCATAGATATGTACGGATTGTTTTCTATATTAATACTCATCACTTGCGCATTGTTGCTACTAGTAATTTTGGTTCAAAACCCAAAAGGTGGTGGGCTTTCATCCACATTTGGAGAAGGGAACCAGTTCATGGGTGTCAAAAAAACCTCTGATTTTCTAGAACACAGTACCTGGATACTTGCATTAGCCTTAGTTGCTTTGACACTTGTCTCTAACTTTGCCATTGACCGGTCTGATATTGAAAGCCAATCGAATATTATTGAGCAAGTAGAAGATAGCGCAGAAGACTTCGTTCCCACGGAATCTCCTGAAGTAACAGAGTAATCATAACACAAAACATCTAAATGCCAAGCTGACCCGTTTGGCATTTTTTTTTACCCTACTTTTAGGACAAATTGACAGAAAAATAGAAGTGGCACAATTTCTGAGTATTTGCTTTTGTAAATAAATTATATATAAACTTTTTAATTTGACGTAACATGGCTGAACTAAGTATCAAACCACTTGCTGACAGAGTATTGATTGAACCAGCTCCAGCTGAAACCACTACCCTCTCCGGAATCATTATCCCAGACACTGCACAGGAAAAACCTCAAAAAGGAATTGTTGTTGCTGTAGGGAATGGAACCAAAGATTTCGACATGACTGTAAAAGTTGGAGATCAAGTATTGTATGGGAAATATTCAGGTACAGAACTAAAATTTGAAGGAAATGACTACCTGATAATGCGAGAGTCTGACCTATTAGCAATTATTTAAAAACAAACGAAATGGCAAAGGATATTAAATTTGATATTGAAGCAAGAGATGCACTCAAAAGAGGTGTAGATGCTTTGGCAAATGCTGTAAAAGTTACATTAGGTCCTAAGGGTCGAAACGTAGTTATTGATAAAAAATTTGGTGCACCAACAATTACCAAAGATGGCGTAAGTGTAGCGAAAGAAATTGAACTGGAAGACGCTATTGAAAACATGGGCGCTCAAATGGTGAAAGAAGTTGCATCAAAAACGGCAGACATTGCCGGAGATGGTACAACAACAGCAACTGTACTGGCTCAAGAAATTGTAGCTACGGGACTCAAAAACGTTGCTGCAGGTGCTAATCCTATGGATTTGAAAAGAGGAATTGACAAAGCTGTTAAAGCGGTTGTTGCCGAGCTTCAAAAACAATCTATTGAGGTAGGCGATAATCTGGACAAGATTGAGCAAGTTGCCTCTATTTCTGCGAACAACGACAATACCATTGGTGCTTTAATTGCAGAAGCAATGGCTAAAGTCAAAAAAGAGGGTGTCATTACCGTTGAAGAAGCTAAAGGTACAGACACCACCGTTGAAGTTGTTGAGGGAATGCAATTTGACCGAGGCTACCTGTCTCCATATTTTGTAACCAATGCCGAAAAAATGGAAGCAGAACTTGACAATCCTTACATCCTTATCTACGATAAAAAGATATCGAATATGAAGGATATGCTTCCGATACTAGAACAAACCACACAAACAGGGCGTCCAATCCTAATCATTGCAGAAGATGTTGATGGAGAAGCCCTTGCTACATTGGTTGTAAACAAAATTAGAGGAAGTCTTAAGATCGCTGCTGTGAAAGCTCCAGGCTTTGGTGATCGTCGTAAGGCAATGCTAGAAGACATTGCGATCCTTACAGGTGGTACTGTTGTTTCTGAAGAACGAGGGTTTAAATTGGAAAACGCTTCCTTAGAAATGCTTGGACAAACCGACAAAGTAGTTATTGATAAAGACAACACAACAATTGTAAACGGTAAAGGTCAGAAGGAAGCTATTGCATTGCGTGTTAACCAAATTAAGGCGCAAATGGAAACAACTACTTCCGACTACGACCGTGAAAAACTTCAAGAACGTCTTGCCAAATTAGCCGGTGGAGTTGCCGTACTTTATGTAGGTGCAGCTTCTGAAGTAGAGATGAAAGAAAAGAAAGATCGAGTAGACGATGCACTAAATGCTACAAGAGCTGCCGTTGAGGAAGGAATCGTTCCTGGTGGAGGTGTCGCTCTGGTTAGAGCTGCAGCATCACTCAACACGATTGATACTGAAAATGAAGATGAAAAGACGGGTGTTCAAATCATCACAAGAGCTCTCCAAGCACCGTTACGACAAATTGTATCGAATGCTGGTGGAGAAGGTGCTGTGGTGGTCTCTAAAATACAAGAAGGTAAGGCAGACTTTGGTTACAATGCCAAAACAGACACCTTTGAACCCATGTTAGAAGCTGGAATCATTGACCCGACCAAAGTAACTCGTGTTGCTCTTGAAAATGCAGCATCGGTTGCAGGAATGCTACTAACAACCGAATGTGTTCTCGCAGACTTACCTGAAGAAAGTCCATCAGCCCCAATGGGAGGGGGAATGCCAGGCGGAATGCCGGGAATGATGTAAGAGATTTCCAAACAAACTAAAGCCCTGTTTTTGTACAAAAACAGGGCTTTTTTTATGGATACAAATAACGGAATCACTTGATGTGTATTAAAAAAAGAGTCCCCACTAAAAGTGAGGACTCTTTACCAAAAATATTACTATTAACTAAAACTATTATATGAGACAAATGTAAGCCTCATATAGGCTACGAGTCAATAGGTGTAATTACTCATTGTGTAGGTGAAAACACTTAACAGGAGTTGAAAACTCAAAAACATTAATTGTTATGACGGATTTAAAAGCGCTTTAACCGCATCCGCTATAGCCCGTCCTTCAGCTTTACCTGCAAGCTCTTTTGAAGCCATACCCATAGCCTTACCCATATCGGAAGGCTCAGTAGCTCCTACTCTTTCAAGTATTAAAGCCACAGCACTCTTCAACTCTACTTCAGTCATTTGCTGGGGAAGAAATTTTGCAAGCACCTCGGTCTGAGCAAGCTCATCTTCAGCTAAATCTTTACGACCTTGCTCTATATAAATTGTTGCAGCGTCTTTGCGTTGCTTTTGCATCTTCTGAAGCAATTTGATTTCCTCAGCTTCACTCATTTCTCCTGAAGATCCAGAAGCTGTATCAACCTTTAACAATTCAGCTTTAATCGCCCTCAGTGTTTCAAGAGTCACTTTATCTTTTGCTTTCATAGCCTCTTTCATAGCGGGCATGATCTGTGCTTTTAAACTCATTACTTTGTATTAATCAACGTTATCATGTAAAAACGAGTTCTTGCTTTTTAATTCAAGCTCACCATCTTCTTTTGTACTCAAACTTAACCTCGACAATGTTTCATCGGAGGAGTGATTCATTTGGTTTAACTCGACACCCTGCCTCTTATAAGCTGGCTCACTTTCGGCCTTATCGATTACCGAATTATTTCGAAAACGATAATTAAACTTTTGCAAGCGCTCTTTTCGTTTTTGAGCTCGTTCTATCTGCTCTTGAACAGCCTTACTGTGCGTAGAAGATGCTCTTTCTACTGTTGGCTCAATACTGGCCTTAGGCTCCTCTTTCTCAGGAACATGCTGTTCAGTAACAGCCACATTTTGATCTTCAAAAGCTTGATCTGTCGATGTACTCAACGCTGGAGATTGATCATCTACTTGCTGACTGTGGTCCTTAACAGGTATGGATACGACCTCATCCTGAACATCTTGTTGCGTAGGTTCAAATGAAAAAGCGTCATCATCATCGTCATCCATACAAAGTGTATGCACTATTTTCTGTTCGTCATCGATCGCATCATCGGATTCATCCAAGCTAAAATGGATCGAAGGTTTTTCATCCATGGATTCCGTATTTATCTGAAAAGATAAGTCATCCTGAACCAAAAGTTCTTCGGAAGTTTCCTCGAGAGTCATGTCGTCAAAAACCTCAACATCATCGGTACCTACGAATTCTTCTCTTTCCTCATTCTCAACAGACTCTTCTTCAGTTTCATCAATTAAATTAAAGCGAATTTCAGGCTCCTCAGAGTTTGTCTCCGAAACAACGGGTTGTTCCTCTAAATCAAATTCAAAGGTCATGCTTACTTGCTTCTGAGGCTCATCTTCAGAAATCGAAGACTCTGAAGCGCTTTCCACAACCTCTTCCCTTAAATCAGAAACCGAAGGAAATTCATTTGCCGGCGTCTCAACTTCTACATCTGAAGTTAAAACGTGTTTCACTTTTGCCTCAGGCGCTTTATTTAGATTCGCTACTGGATCAGCTACAAGTATGGGTTGCTCAACAACTTTTGCAGGACGAATTTTCTCCTCTAAATCATGAACAACTTTTTCGGGAGCTCCAGTCAATGGATTGACAGCTTTCCCTTCGTGGAATCCAGTAGCTACAACCGTAACATTAACTGCAGACTCTAGTTGTTCATCTTCAGCAACTCCCATTATAATATCGGCAGGAGACCCTCCCTCTATCATCACTTGATCTTGGATGAAATCTGAAATCTCTCCCATCTCTTCAAAAGTAACCTCTTCCGCTCCCGAAACAATCAACAACAAAACTTTCTTAGCCCCACGAATGTGACTGTTATCCAACAACGGAGATTCGATAGCACCCTTAACGGCCTTGATAGCTCGACCGTCACCGGAAGCTGTTCCAGAGCCCATAATGGCTGTTCCACTATTAGACAGCACTGTTTTCGCATCATTTAAATCGATGTTCAAATGCCCTTTTTGGGTAATGACCTCAGCAATTCCTCTGGAGGCAGTGGCTAATATTTCATCGGCTTTTGCAAAACCTGACTTAAATCCTAGATTACCGTATATCTCTCTTAATTTGTTGTTGTTGATGACGATCAAAGAATCAACATGCTCTTTCAACTCCTCAATCCCCTCCTTGGCCTGACTCATTCTGAGCTCTCCCTCAAAAACAAAGGGTATGGTTACAATAGCAACGGTTAGAATATCTAAATCTTTGGCTGCTTTAGCTATAACGGGAGCTGCGCCGGTACCCGTTCCACCACCCATTCCAGCATTGATAAACACCATTTTGGTGTTGCACTCCAAAACATCTACAACATCTTTAATATTTTCTTCTGCAGCCATTCGTCCTTTCAAAGGCCAAGCACCTGCACCCAAGCCCTCGGTAACAGAAACTCCCAACTGTATTTTGGTAGGCACAGGGCTGTCATCAAGAGCCTGTTGATCCGTGTTGCAAACAACAAAATCAACTCCTTTAATCCCCTTGTGATACATGTAATTTACAGCATTACTACCGCCTCCACCAACTCCGATAACCTTGATCGAAGAAGACTGGTTTTGTGGCATGTCAAAATCTAAATCCGCCATAACTTAGGTGTTTGCATTAATCTTCATTAGCTAAAAAATTCATAAACCCTCTCACCCACTTATCAAAGAAGGATTCTTTAGGGTTATCGTTCAATTCGTCTACAGCTGTCGACACAGAGCTTGTTGAGGCTTTCACATCAACTTGATCTATCGTCTGATTGATTGGGCTTGATACTTCTTCCACTTTTCTGTCCTGTAATATTTGTGGGTTTTTATCGTTAAGTTCAACACCCTTCATCACCAAGCCAATTGCTGTAGCATACATAGGACTTTCTAATTCTGGACGAGCCCCTTTTGCCAGGTGCTCGTTCGGAAACCCTACACGCGTATCCATTCCTGTTTCATATTCAAACAATTGCTTGATATGTTTCAACTGGGAACCTCCTCCCGTTAAAACAATCCCTGCAATTAACTTCTTCTTTCCTTCTTCATGTCCATAATTCTTAATTTCAACGTAGACCTGGTCTATAATTTCCACCAAGCGAGCATGAATAATTTTTGAAAGCATTTTTAATGAAATCTCTTTAGGCTCCCTTCCCCTTAAACCCGGTATTGAAACGATCTCGTTTTCACTATTTTCTCCCGGCCAGGCTGAACCAAATTTCATTTTCAAAAGCTCCGACTGTTTTTCGATAATCGAACAACCTTCCTTAATATCTTCGGAGATAACATTCCCTCCAAAAGGGATTACAGATGTATGACGTATGATACCGTCTTTAAAGATGGCTACATCGGTCGTACCTCCCCCAATATCGACCAAACATACTCCCGCTTCTTTTTCCTCATCGCTTAACACTGCTTCTGCAGAAGCTAGAGGCTCGAGTGTAATTCCAGAAACTTCTAAATTTGATTTCTTAACGCATGAGAATATATTGCCAATGGCTGCTTTTTGTCCAACGACAATGTGGAGATTTGCTTCCAAACGTCGACCAAGCATCCCTATGGGCTCGTGAATATTGGGCTCCCCATCTATTTTGTATTCCTGAGGCAAAACATGAATAATCTCTTCTCCTGGAAGCATCACCAATTTGTGAACATTTTCAATCAGCTTATCTATGTCTTGCTGCGTAATAACCTCCTGAGCGTCTTCGCGCAATATATAATCACTGTGTTGTAGGGATCGTATATGTTGTCCTGCAATTCCTACGACACAATGCTCTAAACTCAAATTAGAATCTGCTTCGGCTTCTTTAACTGCATGCTGAATGGACTCGATGGTTTGGGTAATGTTTGAAACAACGCCACGTTGGACACCTAAAGACTTGGCTTTACCAAAACCTAAGACCTCAATTTTCCCATATTCATTCTTTCGACCTACTATGGCAACAATTTTTGTTGTCCCAATGTCTAATCCAATGGCAATTTCTCCTTGTTCCATTTCGCTATCTTTTTGTACAGACTACTTGGTTCTCAAATTTCAAATTTATCTGAGCGTATCTGTCCCAACCAACTTTTTCTAATCCGTGTTTGTAAAAAACTTTCAGATTCTCAAATTTCTTATCTAAACCTTGAGCTTTCCCTATTAGGATTTCATGATTACCCACTCTAGGTAATACTATAATTTCGTCTTCCTCATCAAACACGATCCCCGTAATCTGTGCTTGTAAAAACGCATCTTCTTCAATCAGGTTGAGAAGTTGAGCAAGATATTCCTTTCTTAGGGCTGTAGGTTCTGACCAAAACACCTGGAGAACTCTTGCACTGTAGACCTCTGACAATGAAAACGGCTCGTACGCTTCATCCAAATAATAAGAATTCTCTGCTTCAAAAACTCGAGCCAAGGGTTTCCGTTGCTCCACCTCCACACACAACTCCCCCTCATTAGTTAAATATAGTTCTGCTTTCTGAACATTGACATGAGCATCAAGGAATTCTTCTAACAAGTAAATGTTTATATCTTGGTAGCGTTTGCCGAGGATAGAATCTACGTTTTCATCGATCATGGCCTCCACCATTTCCGCATCTAAAAAAAACACATCTCCATCTGTACTCACCTGAACATCAACCCCCTCGCATACCATATTATGGTAACTCGTTTGATTCATCCAAATCAAAAAAGACAGAGCAGTGAACGAAAACAACACCAAACATATGTGCAAAAACTTCTTCACGAGACTAAATGGGCTTTAATGGGTTCTACTAAATCATCAATATCTCCAGCACCAAGCGTCATCAAGACCTCAATTTCCGTGAGAATATTTGGGAAATCTGACTTCAAGTACAAACCTTTCCCCGGGCATGTAAGTTTATCTAATAATACCGCTGAGTTTACACCTGAAATAGGAAGTTCTCTAGCCGGATAAATATCCAAAAGCATCACCCGGTCGGCACATGACAATTCTTTGGCAAAATCATCCATAAAATCACGTGTTCTACTAAACAAATGAGGTTGAAATATGACCGTTAATTTTTTGTCTGGAAACAAATCTCTCACGGATTGAATCGCAACCTTAATTTCTTTGGGGTGATGTGCATAATCATCAATATAAATCTGTTGTGCACTGTTTACATGATATTCAAAACGTCTTTTAACACCAGAAAAAGTCTTTATTGACTTTAAAATACCCTGAACGGATACCTTTTGAAAATATGCTAGAGCAAAAGCGGCAACTGCATTTTCTACGTTGTGAATACCCGGCAAACCCGTAACGACCTTGCTGCAAATACCCCCAGGGTATCTAAGATCAAAACAATAATTACCAGCATTCACATGAATCTGTGAGGCAGAAAAATCTGCAGAATCCGAATTCAGCGCATAAGTATACTTCGATGGTAGTTTTAAACCTTCCTTAGCAATTAATTCCCCTCCTTGAATCAAGTCTGAAAACATTCGAAACGACTCCTCCAAATGTTCAGACGTTCCGTATACATCCAAATGATCTGCATCCATAGAACTTACAACGGCCCAATTGGGTCTGAGCTTCAGGAAAGATCGATCAAACTCATCGGCTTCAACGACCGCAATATTTTCTGAGCCTATCCTCAAATTCGAATCCAAATCGGTTGAAATTCCACCTAAAAAAGCGGTACAATCAACACCATTATCACTCAAAATATAAGTCACTAAGCTTGATATGGTTGTCTTTCCATGAGTTCCAGCCACAGACAAACACTGCATATTTTTTGTAATCGCACCTAACAATTCAGCTCGCTTACATAAGGTGAAACCTTCTTTCTGAAAATGGTTAAACAACGGATTGTCTTTTGGAATTGCTGGGGTGTAAACCACCAAGGTTGATTCCAAATTAAAGTCGTCGGGAAGATTCCCCAAATCATCTTCATAACTTATGGAACAAGAAGCTTGAGCTAAAGAGTTGCAAAGCTCAGAAGCATTGCGATCGTAACCAGCCACCTTTATGCTTTTGGCTAAAAAATATCGAGCCAAAGCACTCATTCCAATCCCTCCGATACCGAGAAAGTAAATATGCTTTATGTCATCTAGCTTAATCATGAGAAAGTTCTTGGATGAGGTCTACAATTTTCTCAGTTGCATTAGGACGATGCATTTCCGCACAATTGGTGGCGAGTTCTCTTTGCTTATCCACATCAAAGACAAGCTCATTCAAGACCTGAAAAAGTTTCACATCCATCTGTTTTTCTTCAACCAATATTGCAGCCTGCTTTTCAGAAAGTGCCAAAGCATTTTTCTTCTGATGGTCTTCTGCTACATTTGGAGATGGAACAAGAATGGATGCTTTCCCAAGGGCACATAACTCAGACAATGCTATGGCTCCTGCTCTGGATATGACGACATCGGCAGCGGTGAGCACAGCCCCCATATCTGATAAAAAGTCCTTAACAATTCCTGTATCGCCAAGTAATTCTTGAGCGGGCTTACACCGATTGTAATACAAACTTCCGGTTTGCCATATCAGCTGCACATCGTTCTCTTGAAACCAAGAAATGTGTTTTAATATTGTTTCGTTGATTCGCTTTGATCCCAAACTACCTCCAACCACTAAAACCAGAGGTTTTTTTACATCAAAGCCCATGGATGTAACGACTTTCTCTTTATCATAACCTCCGGACTCTATCTCGGCACGTATTGGATTTCCGGTAAAACACAACTTCTCTTTCGGGAAGAACTTCTCTAAACCTGAATAAGCCACACAGATATGGTTTACTTTAGATCCCAAGATTTTGTTTGTAATACCTGGAAAAGAATTTTGCTCCTGAATAACGGTGGGGATATTGAGTAAAGAAGCGACCCACAGAAGTGGTCCACTCGCATAACCTCCCGTCCCTATGACAACTTTGGGTTTGAATCGAAGTAGGATCCTGAACGACTTCAGAATACTGCAGATTAGCTTGAGCGGAATCCATATATTTTTTAACGGGTTTGATCTTTGAAAACCTGAAATCCACAAGCCCTCAATGGAGTAACCGGCTGCAGGAATTTTTTGCATCTCCATACGGTCTGATGCACCTACAAAAAGAAATTCGCTTTCCGAATCGCGCTTCTCAATCCCTTTAGCAATGGCAAGCGCTGGGAAAATATGGCCTCCCGTACCCCCGCCGCTGATTATATATCGTTTATGCTTCATAAGTACCCATTTCCGTGGATGAATCGACACTATTACTGATGCTCAAAATCAAACCTATCGCTGCGCAAGTCATCCATACCGATGAGCCTCCAGCACTTATTAAAGGGAGTGTTTGCCCCGTAACAGGAAGAAGGTTTACAGCAACAGACATGTTGATGAAGGCTTGAGATATTATTGAAAAACCTAAGCCTATAGTCATCAGTACAGCAAAATCGTCATCAGACTTACTTGCTATTCTGAGAATTCTGAAGAGCAAGAACAAATACAACACAATCACAAAACCCCCGCCCATAACGCCATACTCCTCTACGATTACAGCAAAAATAAAATCAGAAGAAGATTGAGGTAAAAAATACTTCTGGACACTCTTACCAGGTCCTTTCCCCCAAATTCCACCTCTCGCTATAGCTGTTTTAGCGTGATTCACTTGGTAGTTCCCATCACTACTTTTGTCCGTAAAAGACTCTATTCGAGACTTCCAAGTACCCACTCGATTGCTTACCTCCGGAAATTTCGTGACAATGGCATAAAACAAGCCCAAAGAAACAAGTCCTATTAGAATCATTGCACTCAACCATTTCAAGGAATATCTTCCTACAAACATGATTAAAAAACTGATCATAAAAATGATGGCTGCCGTTGAAAAATTTGAAGGAAGTATCAATCCACAAATCAATATTACAGGACCCAGAACAGGAAGGAAAGACTGCTTAAACGAGTGCAAGCGATCTCTGTAATGAACCAAATTCCTCGCCAACAAAACAAAGAGCGCTAACTTAGCCAACTCAGAGGGTTGAAAGGTGAATCCAGCAATGCGAATCCAACGACTTGCATTGGCTCCAGAAATGGTTTCTCCTCCACTCATCGCCCAAAAAACCAATAGAAGTGCTAAGCCATAAATAAGTATCGAACTGTTGTAAAAATATTTAAAGGGAATGCGAGACAAAGCCCACATGATGAAAAAACCAATTCCCAAATGGATCAGATGCTTTACCAAAAAAGAAAAAGTGTTTCCTTGTTTAAAAGCAAAGGCCAAATGACTACTTGAGCTGTATACCAGAACAATAGAAACCAATGAGAGCAAAACGGCTATAGCCCAGATATACTTATCTCCCTTTATGTAACGAATCCATTTCAATGATTAGAGTAATCGTATTTGTTTTTTAAACTGACGGCCACGATCTTCGTAGCTGTCAAACAAATCAAAACTTGCACAGGCTGGAGACAATAAGACTGCATCTCCTTTATCTGCTAATCTATAAGCAACTTTAACAGCATCTTCCATAGAATTTACTTCTTGAACATCAGAAACCAATCCTCCAAAAGCCTCTACCAACTTGGCATTATCCTTACCCAAACAGATGATCGCTTTGACCTTATCACCCACCAAAGAAAGAAGCTCGCCGTAATTGTTTCCCTTGTCTACACCCCCACAAATCCATACAGTCGGCTTGCTCATGCAATCCAAAGCATACCAAGTAGCGTTTACATTGGTTGCCTTGGAGTCGTTAATGTACTCCACACCGTAAACCTTTAGTACAGGTTCTAATCGATGTTCGATTTTTTCAAAATCAGACAAACATTCTCGTACAATATCATTGCTGATACCCAACAACTTTGCGGCAATTCCACCTGCCATTGAATTATAACAGTTGTGCTTTCCCTGTAATGCTAGTTCGTGTATGCTCATAATTAACGGCTCTCGGTTAATGTTAATACAAATTTGTTTGTTCTCTATATAAGCTCCTTCGGGTTTTAAAATAGATCCAAAAGGAATTTTATTTGCGCTCACTTTTTCTAAGTTCTTCAACGTCCATTCATCCGCCTCCCAATAGATGAAGTGATCCTCTGATGTTTGGTTTTCGGCAATTCGCATCTTTGCAGCAACATACTTCTCCATACGCCCATCATACCGATCCAAATGATCCGGACTAAAATTCAACAAGACCGATATGTAGGGTCTAAAAAGCCGAATGTCATCCAACTGAAAACTGCTCAATTCCAAAACCCAAAAGGCACGGTCACGCTCTTTCAAGCATCGGGCAAAACTATCACCAATATTACCTGCTAAGCCCACATCCAACCCCGCTCCCTGAAGGAGGTGATGAATTAAACTTGCCGTGGTCGTTTTCCCATTACTACCGGTTACTGCTATGACTTTACCTGCGGTAAATCGCGATGCAAATTCAATCTCTGAAAGAACTTCTATCCCCTTAGCTCGTGCCTTTGCAACAAGCTGCGTTTCAGGAATGCCGGGGCTTTTTATCAGCATCTCAGCATCTAATATTTTACCTTCAGAATGCTGAGCTTCTTCCCAAGCAATCGCGTTTTTATTTAACTCATCTTTCAAAGAGTCTTTAACGATTCCAAAATCACTAACAAAAACATCATATCCCTTTTCCTTTGCTAGAAGGGCTGCACCCACCCCACTTTCTCCGGCACCTAAAACAGCAATCATGACCTAGCGTAATTTTAGAGTTACAAAACTTAAAATCGCCAACATGATCCCTACAATCCAAAATCGGGTTACGATTTTACTTTCATGCAAACCTGCTTTTTGGTAATGATGGTGTAGCGGTGACATTAAAAAAATACGCTTTCCAACCCCATATTTTTTCTTGGTGTATTTAAAATAAGACACCTGAAGAACCACCGATAGGTTTTCTATTAAGAAAATTCCACAAACGATCGGAATCAGAAGCTCCTTGCGAATGGCTAAAGCAAAAACAGCTATAATTCCACCGATAGCCAAACTACCGGTATCGCCCATAAAAACTTGAGCAGGATATGAATTGTACCATAAGAAACCGACACAAGCACCAACAAAGGCACCAATAAAAATTACCAACTCACCCGAGTTGGGAATGTACATGATGTTGAGATAGTCGGCAAAAATGATGTTCCCCGACACGTATGCAAAAATGGCTAAAACCAATCCTATAATGGCTGAAGTACCCGTTGCCAAGCCATCAATACCGTCGGTTAGATTGGCTCCATTGGATACCGCTGTTACAATAAAAATGACCATGGGTATGAAAATCAGCCAAGCCCATTCTTTCGCCTTTTCTCCGAGCCATGGCAGAAAATCTGAATAATCTAACTCATTATTTTTAACAAAAGGAATGGTGGTTTTGGTCGACTTCACGTCTTCCTGTACAAAAACAACTTGATTCTCTTGATCGACTACAGATAGCTGTTCGCGAACGACCACATCGGGGTGAAAATAAAGGATGGAACCCACGATCAAACCCAAGGAAACCTGACCTAAAACCTTAAATTTCCCAGCAAGGCCTTTTTTATCCTTTTTAAACACTTTAATATAATCGTCAAGAAAGCCTATCAAGCCCATCCATAGCGTGGTAACAATCATTAAAATGATGTAAATATTGTCTAGTTTTGCAAATAAAAGAGTCGGTATTAAAATGGAACTTAGAATGATGATTCCTCCCATAGTAGGCGTACCTGCTTTCTCTGCCTGTCCCACTAAACCGAGATCTCTTACACTCTCTCCGACTTGCTTTTTAGCCAGTATGTGTATGATTTTCTTACCAAAGATCATCGATATCAACAAGGAAACAATGACAGCCATAGCTGCTCTGAAAGAAATGTATTGAAACACTCCTGCGCCCGTAAGATCGAATGCCTCTTGTAAGTATGTAAATAAATAGTACAACATATCTTAGTCTTTTAAGTGCTCTTTTAAAATGGCCATATCGTCGAAAGGAAGGCGTTTGCCAGCCACTTCCTGAAACTTCTCATGTCCTTTCCCGGCAACCAACAAAATGTCTCCCTCATTGCAAAAAGTAACCCCAAGCTTAATCGCTTCTTTACGATCTACAAGCGTCAGAACCTTCTTCATCTGAGCGGGTTCTAAATCCGCTTTCATGTCCTCTATAATCGCCATCGGATCCTCATCACGAGGATTGTCGGATGTTAAAATCACCTGATCTGCCCACTGGCATGCAACATGAGCCATTAGAGGTCTTTTACCAGCATCTCTATTTCCACCGCAACCTAATACACAAATCACCTTTTCCTTTCCGGTACGAATGTCTGCGATGGTTTTAAGTACGTTTTGTAAAGCATCGGGCGTGTGGGCGTAATCAACAATAGACGTGATCCCGGAATCGGATTTAAGTTGCTGGAACCTTCCCTCAACAGCGTTTAATGCAGAAAGAACTGTTAAAATTTGTAGAGAATCTTCACCCAACTCCAATGCAGAGGCGTAGGTTAGCAATACATTTTCGGCATTAAAACTTCCAATCAACTTGGTGTAAACATCCTGTCCATTGATGCTCAAATGAAGACCACTGAATTGATTTTCAATGATTTTACACTTGTAATCTGCTGTTAGACGAAGTGAAAAAGTTTTCTTTTTTGCTTTGGTATGGTGTAGCATGGTTGCCCCATGCTTGTTATCTTTATTTACAATAGCCACCGCTTGAGGCGATAAGTCGTCGAAGAATTTTTTCTTGGCAGAGATATAAGCATCGTAGGTGTTGTGATAATCCAAATGATCTCGACTGATGTTCGTGAAAAGTGCCTGATCAAAATCTAAACCTGCAATACGCCCTTGTTCAACAGCATGTGAACTTACTTCCATGAAACAATATTTACAACCATCTGCAACCATTTCGCTTAACAAGGCATTCAATCGTATGGCATCTGGAGTGGTATGCGTTGCATCTACAGAGGTCGAACCAACCTTGTACACCACGGTCGAGATTAAACCAACCTTATAGCCTAGGGCTTGATAAAGACTATACAACAAGGTTGTTACGGTTGTTTTACCGTTGGTTCCGGTAACACCAATAAGTTTTATTTTTTCCGATGGATTGTCGTAATAATTAGAAGATATCACCCCTAAAGCATGTGCAGAGTCTTTCACTTTGACGTAAACAATATCGATTTGTAAGTCAGCAGGAAGAACCTCGCAAACAATAGCTAAAGCACCCTGATCAATAGCTGTTTGAATGTAGGAATGTCCGTCAGAGACACTGCCCTTAACGGCAACAAAAAGAGCGTCTTTCTGGACCTCACGAGAATCAAAACACAAATGCGAAATCGCACTGTTTGTATTCCCGTAAATGGAATCCAACTCCACCTTATACAATATGTCTTTAAGTAATTTCATGAGGCCAAACGCAAAGCTATTTTTTGATTTTTACCCAATTTATCTCCCGCTTTTAAGGACTGTCGCACAACTTTTCCACGACCTTGCAACTCCACTTCCAATCCCATATTTTCTAGTAAATAGAGCGCATCCATGGCGGGCATACCCTTGACGTTGGGTATTGAACCCTTTTCAAAATCAAAAGGTTGCAAGGACGAACCGTCTGACATCATCCATGTGTTTTTTTGAAAGGATTGATCTTTAGGATAAGACAAAACCTCGTGAATTTCGTTCAACTCGTAAAGCTTACCCATGTATGAAGAAGCATCTTCACCTCCTAAGTTCGGGGTGTCGATCGGCTTTTCGGCATACAACTTATCACGCAACTCTTTAAAAACAGGAGCGGCTACAATATTTCCGTAAAAACCAATCTCTTTTTTCGGTTTGGTAACCACCACAATACAGGAGTATTTTGGGTTTTCAGCTGGGAAGTATCCAACAAAAGAAGCGCGATACTCGGAACCGTAAGAACCCTCACTAGCGATCTTCGCGGTTCCGGTCTTGCCCGCACAAGAATATCTTTTGGAGTATATATTACGTGCTGTACCATCCTTTACAGCACCCACTAATAAATCTTGTAAAATATCAATGGTTTTCTCGGAGCATATACTTGGCTTTAAAACCTCTACACTTCTCACATCCATCAATTTCTCTCCACTTTGTACTCGATCGACCAATCGCGGCTTAACAAGTTCGCCGCCATTAGCTACGGCATTATACAATGCGAGAATCTGTAGCGCTGTCATTTTCAACTCATAACCGAAAGCCATCCAGGGCAGAGAAACACCCGACCATGTAGGGTCATCGGTATTTTTTATCCAGGGCGAGGCCTCACCAAGCAATTCAAAATCCAACTTGTCGCTGATACCCAATCGAGCCAAACGGTCCACAAATAACTGTTCCTCTTTGTAGTGGTCTACAATCGTTCTTGCGATCCCTATATTTGAGGATACTTTAAATGCTTTACCTACACTGATTTTACCGTGTCCACCGTGCTCGTAATTTGAATCTTTCATGATTCGATCGTAAAACTTAAAAGCTCCATTTTGAGTATCCACGATTTGGGCCGTATCTACATGCCCATCTTCCAGGGCCACCAACAAAGAAGCTAACTTAAATGTAGACCCCGGTTCATACGCAGCTCCAATGGCATAATTGAATTTCTCAGCATACTTTCCTTCTTCCGTTCGTTTTAAACTAGACATGGCTCGAATGGCTCCTGTTTTTACATCCATCAGAATGACAGAACCATTTTCAGCCTCATAAGTCTCCAAACTTCTTAACAAAGCGGTTTGGGCAACATCTTGTATCCGTATGTCAATGGTAGAATATACATCTGCACCGGAAACAGGCTCAACGTCTTGCGTGTTGCTCAAAGGCTTCCATACACCACCGTTAATTTTTTGCATCAACTGCTTGCCTGACTTGCCCTTTAAATAGCGGTCGTATGCCTTTTCAAGACCAACATCACTAACGTCCCTTCCGTATCCGATGGTTCGTTCGCACAACGTTCCGAAAGGTTTTGTTCGTTTGGTTTCTTGTGTATAAACAAAGCCTCCTTTGTAGCGACCCTCTCTTAAGATGGGCAGATCCTTGACCTTTTGAAGTTCTGAATATCTGATGCCTGACTTCAGCCGCAAATACTGTTTCTGTTTGCGCCTCGATTGACGAAGCTTCTCTGCATAATCCGAAGCCGATAAATCACTAAATATCTCTGAAAGACCCTCAGCAAGAGCTCTATAATTATTTTCAAACAAGGTGTCCGAAGCTTGTGTAGCATCTATAGCAATGGTATACACAGGCATAGATGTTGCTAGCAAATTACCGTGCACGTCATAAATATTTCCGCGTGGTGAAGGAATCTCTCTAAGCTTAATAACCGGATCATTCATCGCCACTCGATCCGAAAACTCCGCCTGCACATTTATCAATTGAATGAAAATAGCCACAGCCGCAACTACGATTAGCGAGCTAATCAGCATTACGCGAAGAAATATGGCCTTCTTTTCTGTCATTTTAGTTATTGAGCTCTATTTTAAACGGTGCTTCTATGGAACTGGACAAGCCTAAAGGCTTTACCTTCTCAGCTACTTTTGTTGGTTTGCTTAATCCGGTTAGGCTGGTTCGCATATCGATGTGTCTCGAACGCAAATCCTTAAGCTCTTCATTGAGCTTACTAATCCGAATTACTTTTCGATCGACTCGGTGAGAACTGTACACCAAAAGAATCGCCAAAAAAGAAATAAATAAAACCATATTCCAAGAGGTCACTAAGATGTTTTTGGGAGCCAATTGTGATGCGTAGAAACCTTTACATCGATTCCCAAATTCATGAAACAGCTTATTCCAAGTTGGTTTTATCACGTCTTATAATTTTTCTGCTACTCTTAATTTGGCGCTTCTTGCCCGATTATTTCTTTGAATTTCTTGCTCCGTCGGCAAAATGGGTTTGCGACTTATTTTCTTAAAACTCAATAATTTATTACCGTAAAAATCTTGCTCAAGCTCTCCTTCAAAATTCCCTTTTTGTATGAGATTTTTCACCAGTCTATCTTCCAAAGAATGGTAAGAGATCACCACAAGCCTTCCTCCCGGCTTAAGAATATCTTGAGCTTGCGTCAACATCTCCTGCAAGGCATTCAACTCATCGTTAACCTCAATCCGGAGTGCCTGAAATACTTGCGCGAAAAATTTATTCTCTTGCATTTTTGGGGCGTAGGGCTTCAACAATTCCTTCAACTGCTGAACCGTTTCGATAGGCCGCTCCGCTTTTGCCTCATAAATGACACGTGCAATGGTTCCGGGGCGCTTTAACTCCCCGTATAATTTTAAAATATTTCGAAGTTCACCTTGCTCGTAGGCATTCAGAATTTTAGCTGCATTCAAATCGGAGTTTTGATCCATGCGCATGTCTAAATTTGCATCAAAACGTATGGAAAACCCTCTATCGGGAACATCAAACTGATGCGAAGAAACGCCTAAGTCGGCAAGCAATCCGTCTATTTCCTTTACCCCATACATGCGAAGTGAATTTTTCAAATCTCTAAAGTTGGCATGGATCAAAGTGAAGCGATCGTCATCCATCTCATTCTCCAAAGCGTCATCATCTTGATCGAAGGCATACAGATGTCCTTCATCTAGTTTCGAAACAATAGCTCTTGAATGTCCTCCACCACCAAACGTCACGTCTACATAGATTCCTTTTGGCTGAAGGTTCAAGCCCTCCAAACACTCATCCAGTAGAACAGGGTCGTGGTACTTAGTCATCGTCGGAGGTGTTTGTCGAATTACCCATCACCTCTTCTGCGAGAGCTCCAAAGTCTACCTCAGGATCATTCACAACCTTTTCGTACTGCTTCTTATCCCAGATCTCCACAACGTTTCCTACAGAGGCTAAGACCAATTGCTTTTCAATACTTGCAAAATGGATTAAGTCTTTTGGGATTTGAATACGAGCAGTCGCATCAGCATCTACCATTCTTACACCCGCAGTGAATCTTCTTATAAAGTCATTGTTCTTCTTTACGAAGCGATTGAGTTGATTGACCTCAGCCATGACCCCATTCCACTCCTTGAGGGTGTGAAGTTCCAAGCAGGTGTTAAAGACCGAACGCTTGAGCACAAAACCCTCTTGAAGCTCAGCAGCAAGCTGTCTTTTCAATCCAGACGGTAGCATGAGGCGCCCTTTTGCGTCTACCTTGCATTCGTACATGCCGATTAAATTCTTCACGTTTGAGGGTTCTTTAGAATCAGAAACAAATATATACCACTTTCTACCACAATTTACCACTATGTTGATAACTTTCCACACTTTTGGGTTAAACCAGGCAAAGTTTCGACTAAACGGTATTATCTGCATACGTTTTTTGCCCTCGTGAAAAATATTAATACACTATGACACCGAGGATGTCAACATTCAAGAATTATTCAGTATTTTTACAAATTAAAGTGTCGCACATGAAATATGAAATTGTAAAAGACAAAGGTTATCAGTATGTAGACTTGGGCGAAGGCCCTGTAGTCGTATTCCTCCATGGCCTTATGGGTGCTCTGAGTAATTTCGAAAAAACCGCTCGAATTATTGCAGAAGCTGGGCACCGTGTCATCATCCCTTCCCTACCCATTTATGAACTTCCGCTTCTAAAAACTAGTGCGAAAGGTCTTTCTAGGTTCTTAGAGAAATTTATTTCTGACTTAAATCTTGCTGATGTAACACTTCTAGGGAATTCCTTGGGCGGTCATGTGGCATTGATATACACAAAAAACAACCCTCAACTGGTCAAGCGATTGATGCTTACGGGTAGTTCGGGCTTGTATGAAAAAGCCATGGGTGATTCCTTCCCTCGAAGAGAAGATTACGAGTACATCAAAGAGAAAACACAAGACGTGTTTTACGACCCAAAAGTCGCGACCAAAGAATTGGTCGATGAGGTTTTTGAATCCGTGAACTCTCGAAATAAAATCATTCGAATATTGGCCATTGCCAAATCAGCAATACGTCACAACATGGCGAAAGACTTGCCTGCCATGACGCAACCTGCTTGTATCTTGTGGGGTAAAAATGACGGGGTAACACCTCCAGAAGTTGCCGATGAATTCCACAGGCTGCTTCCCAACTCATCCCTATATTGGTTTGAAAAATGCGGACATGCTCCCATGATGGAACACCCTGTTGATTTCGCCAACAGCTGTGTTGAATGGCTGAACAAAAACTAAAATGAAAATTAATTCTGCTGAGTTTGTCATCAGCAACACCGACATTGAGAAATGCCCTAAGGAACACATACCTGAATATGCTTTCATAGGTAGATCCAACGTAGGAAAGTCTTCATTAATCAACATGCTTACCGGGCGAAAATCTCTCGCCAAAACTTCTGGGAAGCCCGGAAAAACACAACTCATCAATCACTTCAAGATTAACGACAACTGGTTTTTGGTCGATCTACCGGGATACGGGTATGCCAAAGTCTCGAAAAAAGACCGTTCCATTTTTGCGAAGTTCATCTATGAATACTTAGAGAAAAGAGAGAACCTGGTTTGTACTTTTGTTTTGGTGGATTCCCGCCACGAACCTCAGAAAATTGACATGCTCTTTATGGAGTGGCTGGGTGAAAAACAAATTCCTTTTGTGATTGTATTTACCAAAATGGACAAGCTGTCGAGCTCCCAGCTTAACAAAAACCTCAGCAAATACAAGTCTGAAATGCTCAAGTCTTGGGAAGAAATCCCTCAAACCTTCATGAGCTCTGCCGAAAGTGGTTTGGGTAAGTTGGAAATCTTAAACTACATCAACAGCATCAACAGTGCTGTAAAGGACACGCTGTAAACCTTAAACAAACTCTTTCAACTCTACTTGTTTGAATAAAAAAAGCCTCCTCATTTCTGAGAAGGCTTGTACTCGAGGCGGGACTTGAACCCGCACGCCCCAAAGAGCACAGGATTTTAAGTCCGGCGTGTCTACCAATTCCACCACTCGAGCTTAGAATCTACTTTTAATGGAGCGAGTGAAGGGATTCGAACCCTCGACCCTCACCTTGGCAAGGTGATGCTCTACCCCTGAGCTACACTCGCAGATCGACTCTCTTTACAAGAGCGATGCAAATATAAGTACTTTTCACTGACCTCAAAACAAAAAGAACAGAATTTAAAAGGCTTTGAAGTAAGTCGCTAAGCACCAATCATTTTCTTGATTTCATTGAGTTTCATCAAGGCCTCTATGGGGGTTAAGGTATTGATATCGGTCTTTATAATTTCATCTTTAATTTGCTCTAGAACAGGGTCATCCAATTGAAAGAAACTCAACTGCATA
>DLQO01000018.1:7140-16997 GCA_002478765.1 Flavobacteriales bacterium UBA7430 | reverse complement strand
TCGAGTTGATAAATCCAGAGATCGGGAAAAGGGGGGCTCTGGACTAGGTTTATCTATAGTCAAACACATTATTGAAGCACACAATCAAGTGATAAATGTTCGCAGTACTGAAGGGGAAGGGTGCACTTTTTCTTTTACGCTTAAAAAAGCCTAAAGCCTACTTAATTTAGAGATTTCGCGTCTATTTTGTATGTCTCTTCCTGCTTTTCAATAACTTTCTTTAGAGCTTCATAATTTTGTTGTGTTTGATTTTGCATGCTACTTTTTAAGATGTAAAACATAGCACGGTAGAAAATGGATGTTCCTTTAATTGTCGTGTAAGACTTTAGGGTGCACTTATTCTTTGAACCCATGAAGTAGAGTTCATTTATTCCGTCAAATAATTCCGTTTCAATAGCAAAAACAATCTTATCTCCTTTATAGATTTCTAGCAGTTCCTCTACCATTTCAAACGTTTGCTCCCCACGTTTAAATTTGAGTAGTTTTCTATGTCCCGGTTGAAAGACAGATCCTGTTAAATTTTCGTGTTCAATAAAGCCTGTCAGCCATTGAGATTTCAGGGAGTCATTGTTGAATATTTCAAAGGAGTTTGATGGCGAAGCATTGATATCAAGCTCATTTTCATATTTAAAGTCTGAGTGAAAAAATCCCAAACTTAAAAAAGCCAACATGATGGATATTAGACCTGCAAGTGTAAATTTAACGAATCTCATGAGTTTGTTATGGTTTCTACAAAGATAGAAAAACGATTCTTGAATGAATTTGTACTTTTGCTGAACAAAATTAGAACAACGTGGGGAAGAATAAGCTTAGAAAGTTCGCAGAAACAAAAACCTTTAAAAATATGGTGCAAGAGCCGAGGCCAGATTTATTGGAAGATGGATTGCACTTGAAAGGAAATTGGCACAAAGAGTTTTTTAAAAATGAACACCCGATAGTCCTCGAGTTGGGTTGTGGTAAAGGAGAGTATACAGTAGGTATGGCTGAGAAGTTTCCGAAAAAGAATTTTGTTGGGATAGATATAAAAGGTGCTCGAATGTGGCGAGGTGCTTTAACAGCAACGAGCAGTCAGATGCCAAATGTGGGCTTTTTAAGGACACAGATAGAGTTGATCGACTACTGTTTTACCAAAGGAGAAGTAAGTGAAATATGGATTACATTTCCAGATCCACAAATCAAATACCGCCGACGTAAAAAACGCCTTACAGCTCCAGATATGTTAGACGTATATCGAAAAGTTTTAACTGATGAAGCTGTTCTGCATTTAAAGACCGATTCTCAGTTTTTACACGGTTATACGTTGGGAATACTAGAAGGAGACTCTCATCACATTTTAGAAACGAGCTATGATATCGATCGACAGAAGCCCGATGATGAGCTGTTGAGTATTAGAACCAATTATGAGGGTATTTTTAGGGGAAAGGGTGTGCCCATCACGTATCTAAAGTTTCAATTGCGTGAACAAGACTAAGACTTCACCACAAGACTCTTTTTTTGAACGATGTTATGAGGTTGTTCAAAAGATTCCTTTTGGAAGGGTGACAACCTATGGAGCCATTGCCAGGCATCTTGGTGCAGGCAAGTCTGCAAGAGTTGTAGGGTGGGCGATGAACAACAGTCATGACAGAGATATTCCCGCTCACAGAGTGGTTAATAGAATAGGTGTTTTAACCGGAAAGCATCATTTTGGAGGTACTCATATCATGAAGCAATTGTTAGAAAGCGAATCGCATCAATTTGACGGAGATCAAATATTGAATTTCAAAAATGTATTTTGGGATCCAGCAGATGAATAAGCGTTGATTTTTGTAACTTTACAGTGCAAATCAAGCACATGAACATACAGAAGAAACAAGTAGAGCAAGCACTGAATAGTGTAAAGGTGAAAGGTGATGAAAAGTCGTTGATCGAGAACGGCTTGGTGACCAATATTGTTGTTTTTGGTGACGAAGTGAATATTGACGTGACGATACACAATCCAACACTTCATGCGAAGAAGCAGGTAGAGGTTGATATTCTTAAAGCCATTCATAAAGAAGTTCATCCCAAAGCAAAAATAACCATACGTATTACAGTAGAAGCCAAGCAAGAAGAAGCGGTGAACTTGATTCGAGGTGAAGCAATCGAAGGAGTTAAAAACATCATTGCTGTGGCCTCTGGAAAAGGTGGCGTTGGTAAATCTACTGTCACTGCGAATTTAGCCATTGCCCTTCAGCAAAAAGGCTATAAAGTGGGTGTGGTAGATGCCGATATTTACGGTCCTTCGCAACACATTATGTTTGATGTTGAAAAATCCAGGCCTCAAGCCAGCAATGTAAATGGAAAACCCGTGATGCTTCCCGTGGAAAGTTATGGCGTCAAATTGCTGTCCATTGGTTTTTTTGCGCCCGGTTCTCAGGCCGTCGTTTGGCGAGGCCCTATGGCTACCAAAGCTTTGAATCAATTGATTAAAGATTCTTACTGGGGAGAGATTGATTACCTTCTTATAGACTTACCTCCTGGAACTGGAGACATTCACTTGTCTCTTGTACAAGCCGTTCCTGTTACTGGTGCTGTGATTGTAAGTACCCCTCAAACCATTGCTTTAGCAGATGCAAAGAAAGGGGTGGGAATGTTTCAACTAGATACCATTCAGGTACCTGTTTTGGGTCTGGTAGAAAACATGGCTTATTTTACGCCGGAAGAGCTGCCTGAAAATAAATATTATATCTTTGGTAAAGACGGTACAAAAAATCTAGCCGACGATTTAAACTTACCTCTTTTGGCTGAAATACCATTGGTTCAGGGAGTGCGCGAAGCTGCTGATATCGGAAGACCTGTCGCCCTTCAGGAAGATACTGATTCGGCAAAGGCTTTTGTAAAGTTGGCAGATAATTTGATAGATCAAGTTACATCTCGAAATGAAAAGTTAGACCCAACAGAAGCCGTAAAAATTACTAATATGGATGGTTGTTCATCCTAAACACTATGATATGTCAGTAAAGACCGATTCCGAACTCATTGAAAGGATTGAAATAGCCTTGGCAGAAATCAGACCTTATCTAGAGTCCGATGGAGGAGATATTTCTCTGATCGATATAACACCTGAAATGGTGGTTAGGGTTAAACTACATGGTGCTTGCCAAAGTTGTAGTGTTAATCAAATGACATTAACATCGGGAGTTGAGCAAACCATTAAAAAATATGCTCCAGAAGTTCAGTCGGTTCAAAACATTGACGACTAAGATTATTTAGTGTCACCCTTTTGAGTTAAATTTTGTACTCTACGGTGTTTCCCTTCTCTTATTTACGTTCGATTTTTTTAGTATTGTAGAAAATTTACTTTTCCTTTGGTATTCTTTTTGATGTAACACTACAAGGTATAAGTGCCTGGTTATCAGTGTCAGGTTTCTATTTTCCACATAAAGATTAAATTTTTGTAATTTATACACATTAAACAATTTAATTTTAAATGAATGAATGAAAATAATAACGCCAATGAATATGAAAATTCACCTCCCTTTTACCCTGAAATTCTAGATCAGTTGGTTGCTCAGATTACCTCTGTAGCAGCATTAGATTTCTCCAAAAAAATAAGTAATTTAAAAGGAGATGGTTCTGCTCTGGATACTGTTGCTCTGGGCTTAAATATGCTTTGTGAAGAACTTGAGGACAGTGTGGTTAGTAGAGACAAACTTGAAGAGAAAAATACAGAGTTGGAACGCGTCATTTCAAGAATGAATCAATTTCAATATGCTTTAAATTCATCTTCAATTGTTGTAACGACAGATTTAAAAGGAAACATTACTTATCTGAACGATAAGTTTTGTGAAATTTCAAAATACAAACGAGATGAACTGTTGGGTCAGACCTATAATGTGGTGGACTCAGGGCACCACAGCATACATTTTTGGAAAGAAATGTGGCAAACCATTGGTCAAGGAAAACTTTGGACCAATGAAATTAAAGAACGTGCAAAAGATGGATCTTTTTACTGGGTAAATATGACCATCGTTCCCTTTTTGGGTTTAGATCAAAAGCCCTATCAGTACATGGTGGTGAGTAGAGATATTACGGCCATAAAGGAATTAGATCAACGAATACTGAATTCAATTATTCTAGCACAGGAAAAAGATAGAGAGTTGTTTGCTGAAGATTTGCATGAGGGTGTTGCTCAATCTCTTGCAGCATTGATGTTGCAGATTGGCATTATTGAACTGAAAATTAAAGAGCTCGCAGATGTAGATTTGAAGAGTTCTGTGGCCTCCATCAAAAGGTATATCCAAGAGAGTATTGAGAATACAAGATCCATGGCTACCGAACTCATGCCTCGTACCATGATGAAATATGGAATAGAACCTTCTTTGAAACTTTTTGTCACAAGATTGCAGCAACATCTGGGCGGGAATGTGGATTTTGTTTGCTCCATAAACAACCCGAAACAAATCGAGAAAGACGTTGAAATTACGGTCTATCGGGCTGTGGTAGCTGTTTTGAATACCATGTACAAAACAGAACCCTCAAAGATGTCTATTGATATGAAGTCGGGCCAACAGTTTACGACGAACATAGAAATATATTACAAGAAGAAGTCTAAGGCAGTATCCTTACTAAATTTCGATGAACAAATTAAAAGAATTCAACTCCAAGGAGGTTTCATGTCGGTGAACAACAATTTCTCGAACAAGGTTTTGGTAAAGATTGAATTTAGCACGCCCGAAATCGTTAACTTTTGAAGAATACCACAATCAGATTTTAGAGCTTATTTTAGGCTTTCCGGAACGTTACATACCGGAATCGCATCCATTTTGTGACGATTGGCTCGGTGTAAGTCCGTGAAGATTTTAAAAACTTCTTCCTGTCTTCCAGAGAAACGATTTTTAGGATCTTCATTGTAAGCATTCATAGCCCATTCCAATTCATCATAGGAAGCCCCTAACTGATCTTCATCGGTTCTACCGTCTGCCCACAAGCCGTCTGTTGGTTTAGCGGTTTGAATGGCATCTATGATGTTTAGTTCTTTTGCCAGAGCAAAAACCTCAGATTTCATTAAATCAGCAATCGGGCTAAGGTCAACCCCACCATCTCCGTATTTTGTGTAGAAACCGACGCCAAAATCTTCAACTTTATTTCCAGTTCCAGCTACGAGCATCCCCTGAGCTCCAGCAAAGGCATAAAGCGTGGTCATTCGAACCCTGGCGCGGGTATTCGCTAATGTTAAATTGTGTTTTGCTTCTGAGGGTACTACTTTTGATAGTGCATCAAAGGTGTCGCTTAGGTTTACCGTGGTGTATGAGACGTTGGTGAAGTTTTTAGTCAACCATTGAACATGTTCATGAGATCGATCAAATTCATTTTGATGCTGGTGAATAGGCATGAGCAGGCACAAGACATTTTTTCCTGTTAAGGCACATAGCGTTGAAGTGAGTGCAGAATCAATTCCACCTGAAATCCCGACTACAAAACCGTTAGTTTTAGATTGATTGCTGTAGTCCCTCAACCACGATGCGATGTGTTCAATTGTCTTTTTTGTATCCATAGGTATTGTAAATCAGATTGCAAATTTAATAAAAATGAATTTTGTATGAATATTGATTTAGTTTTAATGCGTTCGTTATGCATTTCTTATTTTTGCACTATAAATGGTGTAAAAATGAAGCAGCTATTTGGATTTATTTTTTTTGGATTGATGTTGATGCCGTCTTGTAAACAACAAAGACAAGATGTGTCCTACGTGACACCCCCTATTAGTATTGGGCACTTCGACCATGCCTTTTTTAATATGGACAGTGCAAACTTCTCTTCAGATTTACAGCATTTAAAAATTGATTTCCCTGATTTCTTTCATGTTACACAAACCGACGCAACCTTAAAAAGTCGCTTTTCAGATGCACAAGTGCGAGAGCTCTTTGATGCTGTGGATGCCTGTTTTGCTGATACGAATCTCTTGAATAACAAGATCCATGAATCCTTTCAGTATTTTTATCATTATTTCCCAGATCATAAACCTCTTAGTATTCGAACGTGGGTTTCTAATTTTGAGCGCCTAGAACCCGTATTGGTTTCGAATAAAACCTTGCTGATATCCCTGGATATGTATCTTGGTTCCAATGCAGACTTTTACAATACTGCTCCCGACTATATCAAACAATCTTTCGAAAAAAAATATTTATTGCCAGACTTATTTTCTGCTTATTTTGAAGCGAACACACCTTTGTCAGGAGACAATAGTCTTTTGGCCTCTATGCTTCATTATGGCAAAATTCAGTATTTAACTGCTCTAATGCTTCCCGATGCGTCTGAAGATATTATCATGAGATATCCTGTCAAGAAAATGAATTGGTGTTTTCATAATGAAGCTGATGTGTGGGCCTATTTTATTGAAAACAAGCTTTTATTTTCAAGTATACAAGAAAACAAAAGGCGTTTTATTGATGACGCCCCGTTTTCTAAGTTCAATGCCAATTTTGATCGTGAAACACCCGGTAGAATTGGTCAGTGGATCGGTTGGAATATTATCAAGTCTTATATGAAAGCAAACCCTGAAAAGACATTAGTAGAGTTGATGAATGAGCAAGATGCTCGAAAAATATTGCGTGAATCACGCTACAAACCAAAATCATAATTATGAAAGAGTCAGAGATTAAAATAAAGATAAGTTTAGATGAGAATAAGGTCCCTGAAAAAATTCATTGGACTGCAAAAGACGCTGGAGAAGTAAATCAACAGTCAGAAGCGATTCTTATGTCGCTTTGGGATGCAGAAAAACAAAATTCTCTACGAATTGATCTCTGGACAAAGGATATGAAAGTTGATGAAATGAAAACATTTTTCCATCAAACACTTACGGCCATGACGGATACCTATGAGCGTGCTACAGGAGATGAGAAAATGGCTAAGGACATGCGTCAATTTTGCCAACATTTTGGTGAAGAGTTGAATCTTTTGAAAGACGTCAAGAAGAAGTAGTCTTTGTTCATGAATTCATTTGTAACGAGTGCGATTTATTTTTTCGTAGCTTCGTCATATCAAGTACCAAAATTCAATTTAAATTGTAAACACTTACGCCTCATTTTATGAATCACAAATTATTCATCCGTCTCATCTCCTTTCTTTTGCCCATCGCAGTCTTTGGCTTGTATTTAATGCCCAAGTTTACCACAAGCATTGACTTCTTGCCTCTTATCAATGCATGTATTAATGGGACTGTTTTCTTTATTTTAATTTTTGCCGTCGTGGCTATTAAAAAAGGGAATAGAGAACTTCATATGAAACTGATGTATTCTGCTGTAGGCTTGTCTATTGTCTTCCTAGTTTTTTACGTATTTCATCATGCCACGCACGACTCAGTTTCATTCGGTGGAGAGGGATTTGTTAAAAAGGTATATTATTTCATCTTGATTACTCACATTGTACTTGCTATTGTTATTGTTCCGATGGTATTGATCAGTCTGTCTAGAGCGATGCAAGAAAAGTTTATCCAGCACAAAAAAATTGCTCGAATAACAATGCCTCTGTGGATGTACGTGTCTTTAACAGGAGTTCTTGTATACCTGATGATATCTCCTTATTACCCTTATTAAAAAAGAGATTAATGTAAGAATCGATCTACGATGTAGATGATTTGAGTCACAGGTAAATAGATGATTGATGCAATCATGAGCTTTTTAGCTTGTTCATCCCTGGGGTTCTGATACAGTTGTACTGTTTTGTTGATAAACCACCATCCTAATGCTAAAATGGCCACAAATGAATAGGTTGTAAGTACCAAGCCTGTCGTGTTCCAGAAGTAAGGTACGACAGATAATACGACCATAGCGATGGACGTAATGATCGCTAAAAAAGCCGGGTAGGTTCCTTTTTGGCCCCCAAACAGCATTTTAAACCCTGCATTCTTGTATTCGACATCGAGAACCCATGCAATAGCTATGAAATGCGGGAATTGCCACAAAAACTGAATGGCAAAAAGAGTCCCGCCTACCAGTTCAAAATTGTCCGTAGCTGCGACCCAGCCTAATAAGAATGGAATTGCTCCCGGAATCGCTCCCACAAACACAGAGAATGTAGAAATACGCTTCATAGGGGTGTACGCCAACACATACAGCAGGATCGACAGAAGTCCAAAAAAGCTAGATTTGGAAAAGAGGCCAAAAAAGCTTCCCTGTGGATGAATAAAATTGAGTAGATATAAGCCTAGAGCTCCTGTTATGAAAGAAAAGATAAAAGCTTGTGTAACGGATAATTTCCCTAACGGTAGAGGCCTCTCAGCGGTTCGTTCCATCAGTTTGTCAAAGTTGCGCTCTAAAATTTGATTGAAACCATTCGCGGAACCGGTTACTAGAAATCCTCCAAAGATCAACAATAGAAAATCGCTTGTAGAAAAATCATCTATACCGATTAGGTATCCCGACATAGCTGAAAAAACTACAGTAAAGGATAGACGAAATTTTAATAATTGGGCGTAATATTTGAGTGTATGGATCAATTATTCGGTCAAGGAATTACGAGTCTTTTTCTTTTGCAGATAATATAGAATTCCAAAGCCCACTGCTGCGAGATATGGAAAGGCCATCAGGTATAAGATGCCATCATTTAAACCCTTTCCTTCTGATCCGCCTGATTCAAGATTGGCTTCAACGACAGCCTTACACATGGCGCATTGAGCATTTACATCATTAGAGATGGTGAAAAGCAATAGGCTTAAAGCTAAAGATATTCCTAACTTAGTTTTCATTTCGTAGTCGTTCTACTTTTGCATCTTTGTGATATTCAGCCATCAACGTTTGAATGTCTTTAATCATGTCTTTAATGACAAAATCCTTGGTTCCGTCGTAACTACCAACAGGGTTTCCTTTCATAACACTTTCTGGTCCGCAATCTGAGCAGTCCAAGTTGGGTTTTTTAGAAGAGGTGTCACAACCCGTACAGATAAAATTACTGTAGCCTGATCGAACTCTACCCTCTCGATCAATAATAACCAGGTATTCAGAATGTAGGAATCCACCTGGAGCGAGTTCGTCCTCTTGAGCATTTACAAAATAGGATCTTGCGATGTCATAAATATCCTCTTTTGCCCCAGTAACAAAGTTGAAATTTGATTCATCAATTCGCATTCTTTCAGCGTATTGCTTCAATCGCTCTGGTGTATCATACTCTGGGTTAACAGTATGAGACATGAATTTTATATTGGGGTAAATTTTCAGCTCACTTTGAATATACCGCATGTTTATAGTCATCGTCGGACAGATGGTAGGACAGGTAGTGAAAATGAAATTAGCTACGTAAATGTTACCGTCATAATCTGCATTTGTGATGGTGTCGCGATCTTGATTCAAAAATGAAAAAGGAGGTATTCGATGATTTTCCTCACCAACTACTGCCAGTTTCACAAAATTATTTTCGCCTCTAGAAAGATAGTTGTACGCTAGATAGGGCAATACAAGTAATGCGAAAAGTAATCCCCATTTTTTAATTTTTTCTTGCATGAGGTTGGTTTACATTATGGTGTGATTATAGAACCCTTCCACAATGATTATAAAGAGTAGGTAAGGGATGAGGATAAACATCGGGGCGATGATGGCCCATTTCATGTTTGTTTTTTCTTCTCCCAAGTGCATGAAAGTCATTACAATGTATGCGGCTTTTACAATCGTCAATATAATGAAGATGTGGTTGAGGAGTTTCGTCCCTAGAATGATTGTCTCCACCATGAATGGCGGTTTAATAATCCCGAGTACAACCTCAACGGCAGTGACAAATAGAAGTATCCAAAACACTTTCCAAATCCACCAATTTCCTTTTTTTGTTTCGTTCGCCATGATAATCTTTTTTAATGTGTTACTTACACCAAGTAGAAGAATGTGAATACAAATACCCAA
>DLQO01000018.1:0-7132 GCA_002478765.1 Flavobacteriales bacterium UBA7430 | reverse complement strand
ATCTACAAAGTGCCAGTATAAACCTACTTTTTCAACCATTTCATAATGTCCTCTTTTCTCGTACGTACCCTTGATCACGTTAATCAAAATGATGATTAAGATGATAACTCCACTAAGAACGTGGAATCCGTGGAATCCGGTAATAAAGAAGAAGTAATCCCCAAATAAAGGGTGTCCGTATGGGTTGCTTACTAGGGTAGCCGGAACGCCGTCCAATCCGTGAATAAAATGAGCCCATTCCCACGCTTGTGATGTTAAGAACAAGATTCCACCTACAATGGTTAGTGAAAGCCAAAGAATCACTTTCTTTTTCTCCATTTTATGCCCATAGTTCACAGCCAATACCATCGTGACAGAACTCAGGATAAGGATAAATGTCATCAACGCAACAAACAATAAAGGATGTTCACCCTCTAAAAATGGGAAGTGCGTGAATACATCTTCAGCCACAGGCCATATGTCTGCATACTTAAAGCGACTAAATCCGTATGCTGCTAAAAAACCTGAGAAGGTTAAGGCATCCGTCATTAAGAAAAACCACATCATGAGTTTTCCGTAACTAGAACCTAATGGTTTTGCATCGCCTCCGCCCCACGGATCTTTGCTTTCAACTGCTTGTTCCATAACTTATATCGTTCTCGATTTTATGAGTAATTAAAAAATAAGAATAAGTACAGCCACAATATGCCCAAAAAGTGCCAGTATATCGAGGCTAACTGTATTCCTAAATAATTATCTTTTGAATAGTTCCCTTGTTTGGATTTTACCGTTGTAATCAGCAATGCCACCAATCCACCAATCAGGTGAAGTAGGTGCATTAACGTAATTGCATAGATAAACGACCCCGAAGCATTGCTGCCTTCTCCTGTTAAATAGACCCCTTGAGCTACTAAATCTCCCCAGCCTTGTATCTGAGAATATGAAAAGAGTATTCCCAGGAATAAAGTGCCGAGTAATAAAGTAGTTGCTGATTTTCCTGATTTTACATTTTGTGCTGCAAACAGGAGAAGAGCGCTACTTACAATAATGGCTATTGTACTTATGGTAAACCAAACCGGCATCTCAAATTCAAGCCAGCCGCCTTCTGCTTTCCTCACGATATAAGCTGATGTGAGTCCACCAAAGAACATCACGATACTTACAATACCGATCCAAAGGAGTTGTTTAGACGCTTTATTTTTTTTAAGATTCAACTGCATAGTAGGTCTAGTGTTCTGTTTCGCCTTCTTTTAAGGGCACATTTTGTGGTACAAAGTCTTCCTCTGCACCGGGCTTTGAATAGTCGTATGCCCAACGTTCTACTGTAGGGATTTCTCCGGGCCAGTTTCCATGAATTCTTTCTACTGGAGTTGTCCATTCAAGGGTATTTGAGCCCCATGGGTTCTCTGTAGCTTTTGTTCCTTTAAAGATGCTGTAGAAGAAGTTAAAAATAAATAACAACTGAACCAAACCACCCACAATGGCGAAGAATGTGATAATCTCATTGATGTCAGAGAGTCCATCGAACATCGGGAAAGCACTGTTGGTGTAATATCTTCTTGGAAGCCCTGCTAATCCTAAGAAATGCATTGGGAAGAATACACCGTACGCGGATATAAACGTCACCCAAAAGTGGAAGTATCCTAATTTCTTATTCATCATACGCCCGTACATCTTTGGGAACCAATGGTAAACACCGGCAAGCATACCGTAAATGGCAGACAAGCCCATTACAATGTGGAAGTGACCTACGACAAAGTAGGTGTCGTGTACATTAATATCTAAAGCTGAATCTCCCAGGATAATTCCTGTCAAACCTCCTGTGATAAATGTAGATACGAATCCAATGGCAAAAAGCATTGCCGGAGTAAATCGAATATTTGCTCGCCACAAAGTAGCCAGGTAGTTAAATACCTTTACGGCTGAAGGGATGGCAATAAGTAAGGTTGTAAATGTAAATACAGAACCTAAGAACGGATCCATTCCTGTAATAAACATGTGGTGACCCCATACCACAAAGGATAAGAATGCAATAAGAATCAAGGCACCTACCATGGCTTTATAACCAAAAATTGGTTTTCTAGAGTTTACAGAAATAACTTCTGATACTATACCTAAAGCCGGTAATAGAATGATATATACCTCAGGGTGACCTAAGAACCAGAATAGGTGTTCGAATAAAATTGGAGATCCTCCCGTGTTGTGAAGTGCTTCACCGTTGATTATAATGTCTGATAAGTAAAATGAAGTACCAAAACTACGGTCAAAAATCAGAAGCAAAGCACAGGATAAAAGTACAGGGAAGGATAGCACTCCTAGGATGGCAACGATTAATAATGCCCATATGGTAAGGGGAAGACGACTCATGGTCATTCCTTTGGTACGCATGTTTAAAATGGTAACAATGTAGTTAAGACCTCCCAACAGAGAAGAAACGACAAATAAAGTAATGGCGATTAGCCACAAGTCTTGCCCTAAACCTGATCCTGGAATTGCTTGTGGAAGAGCAGAAAGAGGTGGGTAAATGGTCCAACCTGCTGCTGCGGGACCTGACTCTACAAACAGCGAGCATAAAAGTACAATTGTTGCTGCGAAAAAGAACCAGTAAGACAGCATGTTCATAAATGCAGAAGCCATGTCCCTTGCTCCAATTTGAAGTGGAATCAGGAAGTTTGCAAAAGTACCTGTTAATCCGGCTGTAAGTACCCAGAAAATTAATATCGTACCGTGCATCGTTACCAGCGCCAGGTATATGTTAGGGTCAAGAACTCCTCCAGGAGCCCATTTTTCTCCTAAGAAAAATTCAAGTACTGCAAAAGATTCTCCTGGATTCGATAGTTGCAGACGGAATAATATAGACATCAGCATTCCAACCACTCCCATAAACATACCGGTAATGAGAAATTGCTTAGCAATCATCTTGTGATCTAAACTAAAGATGTATTTCGTTAAGAACGTTTCTTTATGATGTTCTGACATGTTGAACTAGTTTAGTGTTAATGAATTTTTTAGCGTTTCTTGTGAGGCTATCCAGGCATCGTACTCCTCTTGAGTTTCAACAATGAATTTCATTTTCATGTTGTAGTGAGCAGCACCACAAATTTTGTTACACAACAAAACAAAGTCAAAGTCTTCGCCCTCTTGCTCTTTCATCTCTGCCGTAGTTTGTGTTGGAGTAAACCCAAATTGAGTAGTCATTCCCGGAACGCAGTTCATTTGGACTCTAAAGTGAGGTAAAAAAGCCGAGTGAATAACGTCTTGTGAGCGCATTTTAAGCAATACAGGTTTGTCAACAACCAAGTGTACCTCTCGAGTAACAATATCGTCTTGTGCCGTATCATCCTCCATATCTACACCCAACACATTGAGTCCTTCAACGAGTTTGTAGTTTGCTTTACCTAAGGTATTGTCATCTCCTGCATATCGTGCTGTCCAGTTGAATTGTTTTGCATACAATTCGATGACCTTAGAGTTGCTGGTGTCTGCACTTGTGATATCATTCCAGACATTTAGACCGTATATAATAAGTGGGGTAAGCACTAGAGTAGGCACAACGGTCCAAATAATCTCTAATTTGTTGTTGTGTGGGTAGTAGTATGCTACCGCATTTTTGCGTCCTCTGTATTTTAGAGAGAACCATGCTAATATGGGTTGTGTTAAAAAGAATACAAATAAGATGACACCTAATGTAAAGTTCATGAGGGTGTCGATAGTAGCTCCGTGAAGAGAACTTGCTGGAGGTAAAATGTGAACCCCCCAGTACTTGAATTGCCAGATTACAAAACCTAAAAAGAGAACCCCAAAGATGGAAAATGTCAAAATCCCTTGGATGTTGTTGTCTTTGTCGGTTATTTCATTGGGATCTTGGTCTTTCACTTCTGAAACCAACTCGTTTACCCTTAAAATTTGCACCAAAACAATTACTGAAAGTAATATGATCAATCCAACTAATATACTCATCATGGTCTAAAAATTTTCGAATCTAAATACATGTTATTTAACACGCTGTAGGCTGGTTTTGCCGATTGAGATGAAGAGATGTCCCGTAAATACAATCGTAATTTGGGGGCGTAAAACTCTGTTTAATCAATCTTCAAAAATGTCCACAGAAATCATGTGCAAAATTACTAAATTTAAATGATAATCAATAGCAAATTATACCATGTTTTAATTAGAGGTATTTTGTCGTCAGTTGGTCTAATTGATTGAGCAGGTATGTATTTGCTCTGGTGTTGTAACATAAACTAAACCTAATGCAATTTTAAGTCTTTTAAGATGAGGTGATTATGTCTTTTCTAGTTTGATAAATGAATCTTCAAACAGCATGGTACACTATAAAATGTAAGGCATTAGAATCTTTGATAGACTTGGTGTGCGATGTGTTGTTGGCCGTTGTAGTGGCGTAATTTCTTAAGAACTCATTTTATGAGCTCTGTAATGCTTTGCCAACGAGATTTTGACATGACGGTGATAAGTTGAGTTTTAATGCATGTTCATGACCTAAATCAGACATTTTATTCCAGGTTTTCTTTACGATGTCAATGATTTTTTCTTCTTCGTGTTTCAGCGAGAAGCTTTCAAAATAGTATTCAAGAAAAACCAGGCAAGCAACATCTTCCAAGGTTTGAGTTTCGATATCATTTTTGAGAGCTTTTTTATTGATTAAAAAAGAAACTCTGCTACTGAATTCCTCAGAGAACCCGACATTTTTGAGGATTTCAGATGTTAGTGATGCATGTTTTTTCTTGAGTTCATTTCTCCATTTAAAATAGCCAATTTTGTTTGGTGGGTAATCACTTCGCGGAATTTCCCAACGACCAATGTGCTGTGCTCGTATGGCTATTTTGAGTTCATCAGAAGCGCTAGGTTTGAAATCCAGAAGTTGAGCAAACATTCTTTTGGAGTAAAGAAGTTCTTTCGGATATTCCTCATTTTGATAGACCTCCTTGTTGGGGTCTAATGCATTCTTTTCGTCAATAAGATGCAGGGCTTTTTCTAATAGCATGGGCTTTACATAAGGTAACCAAATCTATTTAGAAAATTCGACATATACAATTCTGTTTTCAATTTTGAAATTGTTTTTATTTTGGTCATTTTAGTTAAAACAACCGATCCCTGAGCGCTTGGAGAATAGCTTTTCAGAAGGGGGTAAGCGGATTAAATGTGTGTCAATTAAAGTCAGGTAAATAGATCGTCTTAGTTTCTTCATTGATAGATAACTACTGCTAGATTTCCTGGTAACATACAATTGTGCATCTTTTGTTGTAGGGGTTTAACTATTTACCCAAGATCACATACCCAAGACGATCTAATTCGTAAAAAGCAGTACATTTACACAAAATATAAAGAACTTGATTTCAGTTGTGAAAGAGCTCTGCAGCAGAAGAATTTTTGTCTTAATTACATCTGCTATACAACATCATTACACAATAAAAACTCAATCCCTCATCTAAGATTCATGAGTAAAGCACCCACAAGAACTCCGAAGGTAATTTTAGTAGGTTCAGGTCCTGGAGATCCAGATTTGTTGACATTAAAGGCGGTTAAGGCATTAGAGAAAGCTCCAGTTGTACTTTACGATGCATTGGTGAATGAATCTATTTTAGATCATGCGCCAAATGCACTGAAGGTATTCGTTGGAAAAAGACGTGGAATGCATAGTTTTTCTCAAGACCACATCAATAGCCTGTTGGTAAAGTATGCCCGAGAATATGGTTATGTTGTAAGGTTGAAGGGGGGAGATCCTTTCGTGTTTGGTAGGGGTAAGGAAGAGACTGATTATATAGAATCGTTTGGTATAAAAACAGCAATCATTCCCGGTATAACTTCTGCTATCGCTGTTCCTGCTGCTGTTGGGATTCCGGTAACGCACCGAAAGTTCACTGAAAGTTTTTGGGTCATTACCGGAACTACCTCATCTCGAGAAATTTCCAGTGATATTTATCTTGCTGCTACTTCTAAAGCTACAGTTGTCATACTAATGGGTATGAGTAAGCTGTCTCAGATTGTAGCGATTTACAAAGATAACAACAGGTCAAATTTACCCATTGCAGTGATACAAAATGGAACAAAAGATGACGAAGAATCTGGTATTGGTACAATTGAAACGATTGAAGATATTGTGCAAGAAAAACAACTTTCATCGCCAGCTATCATCATTATTGGTGAGGTTGTTAATGGGCATGAGAGTATGTTGACCTATTTTACAGAAGCATTCATAGAAGATGACTTTATTTATCAAAATTTAGATATAACGCCCTAAAAAAATGCCATGGAACGAAATGAATTGTACCCTATTTTTGTAAAAGTACACGAGTTAAATTTTCTTATTGTAGGTGGAGGTAATGTGGGTTTGGAAAAATTATCCTTCCTACTTAAATCAAGCCCCAATGCAAATGTAGAAGTTATATCTCTCGAGTTTATGGAGGAATTAGAGGCCCTTGCTGCTCAGCATCCTACCGTTCATCTTACGAAGAAAGCTTACTCGACTTCCGACCTTGCAAATAGACACCTTGTGATTGGATGTACCGATAATTTGGATGTAAACCTTCAGATCAACAAGGAAGCCAAAGAACGCTATTTGTTAGTTAACATTGCAGATACGCCTGATCAATGTGACTATTATTTAGGTGGTATTGTAACTAAGGGCAACGTTAAAATAGCGATCTCTACCAATGGAAAGTCTCCTACGATGGCGAAGCGAATTCGACAATTTTTGGAGGAAGTTCTCCCCAATGACATTCATGAGCTGGTTGGTAATCTTAATCTGTACAGAAAAACACTGAAAAATGATTTTCAGGAAAAAGTCGAAATCATGAATAACTTAACGAGCGGTTTGATTGATAAAAAAGAATAGCCGTGGTTGATGTTTTTATTTCTTCAAACGAAAAAGCACCTACATTTCTGCAAGTGCTTTGTTTCTTGTGGGCCCACCTGGGCTCGAACCAGGGACCCCTTGATTATGAGTCAAGTGCTCTAACCAGCTGAGCTATAGGCCCTATTTTTTCAATCTAGCCCTAGGGTGTTGACTGTAAAAATAAGGCTGCAATAATACGCATTATCTTGTTACCTTGCAACGAAAATAGGAGATATGCTGCAAGGAGTAAAAAACATTATTTTCGATTTGGGTGGCGTGATTTACGCCATTGACTAT
>DLQO01000036.1:13198-15049 GCA_002478765.1 Flavobacteriales bacterium UBA7430 | reverse complement strand
AACCAAAACCACCCAAAAATCATCATCTAAATCTTTGGAAAGCGCTCTAATTTCTTCTACTTCAGCAATAAAACTGTCTTTTTGAGAATTGGGTAAAAAATCGGTTGGTTGCCAAATTTTTTCTGCTGGAATTAAGAATTTATCTACAAACTGATCAATGTTTTTTTCTAAGGTTAACATTACTTCTTTTCTAATATTTTTTAGGGACATATTGTTATTTTGAATATTTTTTTAAAATTATTTTGTTTACTCTTTGGGAAATAGCGAAGCATCGATGGATGGAAGAATCCGCAAGGCATTCTTGTAATATAATTTTTTGAGAATAGAGTCAGGGAGGCCCAAACCGTACATTTTCCAATGTGCGTGGCGTTTACGGTAATAATCAAAGTACTCATCATGGGTCTCCAATACACGGAAATAGGTGTAGTATTCACTTACTTTATAACTGTCTTTTCCGAATAGAATACGATCTTGGTAGTCTTCAAAGAATTTACGCGCTCTACGGGGTTGACGCCCTAGTTCGGCCAATACAGCGCCAATCTCGGTCATCACGTTGGGATAGGCATCCAAATGCGCCCCCATGAGGTCCAAATCGTTCGCCATCCAGCCCATATGCGCATTGATGAAGGTTGTCCCTGGGTTTTTTCTGAAAATATCGTGTTGTTCCGCAATGATGGATTCAAAGGAAGGTACTTTGGCCGGATCGCGGTAACGACCGGGTTTTTGTTTCAATTCTAACCAGCGTTCGTTGAATTTGTCTTTGGGTTTCCAAAAAGAAGCCGGTTCTGCAGAATGAATCAATACGGGAAAGCCGAGTGCACCACAAGCTGCCCAAATGGGATCTAGTCGGGGATCGTTCACTGCAATACGTTTTCCATTAGAATCCATATCTGTAAGCCCCAAACCTTTGTATACTTTGAGCCCAATTGCACCAGCAATTTTAGCCTCCCGTAAAATGGTCAGGTTGTTTTCTAGAAAATCAGGAGCATCAATTTGTTCCCAATCTAAATTCACAAACAATCCAAAGCGGGTAGGGGCATTTTCTTTTATGTTTTTCAAACATTGCTCAAGATACATACCACGAAAGCCACTCAGGTTGACCATAAAGGCCATGTTCAAACCGTCCATCTCTGCCGTTAGCTTGGAAAGATCTTTAACCGGCATATCGAATTGGTGGTTGTGCACGTCCACAAAAGGAAATTTGGAACGGCTAAGCTCGTTTGATGGCACTACCAACGTAGATTTTGGACTGTATTCTTCCATATCCATCAGCTGATTCTTGTATTGAATCTTTCCAATAGTATAATAAGTGGCACCGCCCAAAACTGCTACAAACAATAGGGCTTTGATTAAATTTCTAAAAGAAAATCGCATTAATTGATGGGTAAAGAAACCGAGGTTGTATCCCAACGAAAACGAAGTGAAAGGCTGTCATCACCCTCGACAAAATCAATGGTAAATTGCTCAACAGCAGTCAGTAACTGTGCCGATGCGATGTTTACACTCATGATGTCTTTTTCGTAGTCCGGTTCCGTATAACCAAAGCTTCCGAACTCAGAATTCAGACTGATAACCCAATGATCTGCCTCAGGTACCGCATAAACTCTGTATTTTCCTGCAGCCAAGGGGCGGCCAGCAAAACTGATTTCTTTATTGGTTTCGAAGGTGGTTGCAAAATTTGCTCCTAAACGCCAGTATTCACCGTAGGGAACTAGAGCGCCATCGGCAGCAGCACCAAAAATTAAACGGTCTTTTTTAAAAGGACGACTGTAATCTATTTCAAGGGTTAAATCTTCTTGTGTAATGCTGACTGTATTTCGTGGACTCTTGGGGTTGATGAAGGTTCCATAA
>DLQO01000036.1:0-13041 GCA_002478765.1 Flavobacteriales bacterium UBA7430 | reverse complement strand
CGAAAAATATCCTAAGCTCACAATATTCTTTGAATAGAATAACAAAAGCATACGCCAATTGGATTTATTTATAGTGCCTTCACCAAGGATTCAATCTTAGAATCAAATACTGCTTTTAACTGGGGGTTGATAATACCCTCTCGATCAGAAAAATTAGCTCCAAACGATGGGAATGAAAAGTCGGCGACAATGTTACCACCTAAACGAGGAAACCCAGCCAAAGCAATACCAAGTACCGTTTGCGCACCACGTGCACCCGGCGAAGTCCCCATGAGCAGCATCGGTTTGTTTTGCCAAACTTTCCCGTCTATCCTAGACAACCAGTCGTAGGCATTCTTAAAGGCTGCAGAATAACAACCGTTGTGTTCAGCTAAGGAAATAATCAACCCATCGGTCGCTGCGATAAGCCGGTTGAGTTTATTAGCGTTTGCTGGAATTCCATGTATTGCTTCTTCGTCAATTCCGAACATGGGTAAATCCAGCTCTTTTAAATCGACTACAGTAACTTCTGCATTCGCAACTTGGTTCGCTGCATAAACTGCCAATTTTTTATTGATGGATTTTGTACTATTACTTCCACCTAAAGCGATTATTTTTAACATATTGTGTCTTGTTATTTAAACTGTTAATCAATGGAATAAAATAGGAATCATCGACTGTACAATCCGTAGTTCCGGTATCCGAAACTTCTGTGATCAGCCAAGTATCTCCTTTCCAAAACAAAGTAAACAAATTATACCCACAATGTCGAAGTTTTTGATCTAAGTAAAAGCGAAAAGGAATCCATACTACTGCTAAGTTTTGGTCTTGATGTAGGATAGGCTTTCCCTGTTGTTCTCTCCAAATTGGGTTTCTCTGGTCGAGAAGTTACCGATCGAATGAATCGTTCCATTGTCATGACTTTTCGAAAAGGAGCCCCATCTTTAGCGTTACCGGTCCTAAAAAGCTGTGCATCTGCTGTAACAACTGATTGAATCATTATACTATCGCGTTTATGAAACCCTTCAAAAAAAGTGTCAACTGTATTCAATGGGTTGCTTACTTGAGCGAAACTATATTGGGAATAAAACAATACGCTCATCATCAAAAGCACACACAGCTGTTTATTTTTAAAAATCATGAGCTTGCTTGGTGTACAACCATTTGAGGAAAAGGAATTTCGATACCGCCTGCGTCTAAGGCTTTTTTGCCCTGTTCATAAACATCAAAAGACACCTTCCAATAATCCCGAGGTTTTGAGTAAGGTCGAACAACTAGGTTGACCGAAGAATCCCCTAGCGCCACTACTCAAACAAATGCTTTGGGATCGTCCAACACCAAAGGATGCTCTTCCATGACCTTATATAAAATCTTCTTTGCATTGTCGATAGAATCATTGTACAAGATGCCAAACTCTAGGTCCACACGAATATTACCTTCTGTAGTATAATTGGTTATTTCACCGTTTGCTACAGCTCCGTTGGGCAGAATGACGGTCTTGTTTTCTGGAGTCAGCAAAATGGTTACAAAATTCTGAATTTCTTTTACCACTCCAATATGCCCCTGGGTGTCGATTAAGTCATCTACTTTAAAATGGCTTAAACACCAGGATCATGACCCCTCCGGCAAAGTTCTGAAGCGTTCCTCTCAAGCAATCCCGATGGCCAAGCCAGCTGCACCCAGTATCGCTATAAAAGAAGTCATTTCCACCCCAGCATTCCCAAGACGCAGATGGCTAGCAGCAGTTTCGTAGTGATTCCAGATAAACTTAGGATAAAAGGTTTGAGCGACTTGTCGAGCTTGGTGCGCTCAAAGATTTTCTTTAAAACTTTTACGGCTAACTTAATGATCCAAGATCCAATAATACATACAACGATTGCGCCTAGGATTTTTGTACCGAATTCGAAAATAAAGGCTTGTAGGTCTTCGTAGAGCTTTGTAATGTTTATGATATAAGATTTAAGGTATTCTAATATATGAAAAAGACTTTAAACTTTGAATTTTGTGAGATTTTCATAAAAAACAATCTATTTCTAGACCAATTTGTAGCATCCTTGCAAAGGATGAGTTGTTAGTAAAAGTCATTCTTTTTTTAAGTCTATAGACTGTTAACAAACCTGTGAACAAAGCAACCGTTGATTTCATTCGTATCCGTTAAATTCAAATTAACTTTATCCAAACTTTTTCTAATGAACGATCGACCCAACGACCTGCTCCGCATCCGCCCCGAAATTAAGAAAACCAAGCAGTTCGATTCCATGAGTGCCGAAGAACGCTTCCAGAATGAAACCCTCCGCCCGATCCTAAAACTCCAAAACCCCCTATTGGTAGCTGTTTTTCAAGCTTATATTGAAATGCGCAAGGGTGTTTTTTACGGCTTAAGTCTGACAAAAAAACTTGACTATATTGAAGCCGTTTTTATAAAAGATCAAAAGTTCAACAACACCATCAAAGGAATGGTAGTGGGACATTTTACGATAAGTGAATACAATGCCTATACCACCAACGCTTCTGCCTTAAACAAACGGATCATGTCGATGGTTATTGAACGAATAAAAGATCAAGGTACAGCTTTTTGAAAAGTCTGAAAAGCAGGCAGCCATCAGTGCTTAGCAACATCCAGAACCAGGAGCACAGTCTTCTTTAACTTCGAGAATTCCACAAGCGTCTTGCGCCAAACAAGCGGTTTGTTTTTGGGTTAAAAGAAAGTTATTCCCCTTGAGATCCAATCCGAATTTTTGAATGGTAGTACCTTGATATTCCACTTCAATTTCGTGGTCTTGAAGATTAAACGCCTTTTCGGAAAGGGTTAGAATTTGTAATATTTTCTCGGGATGCAAGCGATGATCATAATCCTCGGCCTCCCATAATTGTAAGTTCACCACTTCTTCTTTTCGGATCACGCCCCCACAGTCAATGAAGTGCTTGGTTACTTTTCCAACTTCAGTTACGTGAAAATGATTGGGTACTAAACTTCCATCGGGCAATTCAAATGTAAGTGTGCTTTGTTGTTGAAGTTGTTCTTTGAGTTGGTATAGGGTCATAGTATTAGTTATCAAGGAGAGAAACTCCGTTTAAATCTGTGGTTAAAACACTGCTCATATAATCCAAAAAGGGACGAACAGTTCTAAAATCTTGGGCGAGTTGCTCTAAAAAATTTGGGCTGAGCACCTCTTTGTCGCTGTATTTTTTTCGAAATAAAAACATTTTCTTGCGAATTAAATCAATGTTTGGGTCTTCTTTAGAAAAGCCTTTGGGCGCAGTTTTTACTTCCTCACCTTCTAAGTCACCCCAAGTGTTTTTAAAATCCGATTCTTGCATCAATTCTCTAAATTCACTGGGATCTAATTCCAATTCTTTACGGATGCGCAAAAGGTCTTCTTTATTTGGGTCCCAAAAACCTACTGCTGCAAAGTTTTTATTGGGCTTTAGATGAACATAATACCCACCGCGGTAACAGGGCTTTTCCCTATGCATTGATATCCCAAAATGGGTTTTGTAGGGGGTTTTGTCTTTTGAAAAACGAACATCTCGATATACCCGAAACAGTTTCACTCGATCAATGTGCTCAGTAGCTTCGAGGGCTTCTTTGAGCTGTTGACCAAAGTGTTTCACCTCTGCTTCAATACGTTTAAATTCAGGCTTATTAATCTCAAACCATTCGCGGTTGTTGTTCTTTTCTAATTTTTTAAAAAACGAAAGTACCTCTTTCTTTATGGCTGTCATACGTTCTATTGCTTAACCATTAGCTTTCTTTTGCAGAATCCATGAATCAATTTTTTCTTCCAAATATTCCAACGGAATACATCCCGATTCTAAAACAATTTTATGAAAAGTTTTGATATCGAAAACCGTTCCTAAACTAGTTTGGGCACGTTTTCGTAATTCTCGGATTTTCAATTGTCCCATTTTATAGGACAAAGCTTGACCGGGATTAGCCATATATCGTTCAATCTCGGAGGTAATACTGGCTTCTGACTCCGCTTCGTTATCCAATGAGTACTGTATTGCTTTTTCACGAGACCAGCTACAAGAGTATATTGTAATTGCTAAAAAAAGAACTATTTTTTTCAATTCAGTAGGTTTAATTATATCTCGATTGAATTCAAATGTACATATTTCCCTGTTTTTACAGAAATTATTTACTTCTTGAAGCTAAACGCTGCTCAATGTCTTGTAAAGAAAAGCCTTTGGCTTCAAGCAGAATAAGATAATGGAATAACAAATCTGCACTTTCACTTAAAAATAACTCCTCATCAGCGTCCTTTGCCTCAATAATAGTTTCAACAGCCTCCTCGCCTACTTTCTGTGCTATTTTATTGATTCCCAAACGAAATAAAGAAGCGACATAACTATCGTCTTCATTATTTTCTTTCCGCTCTTTAATCGTTTTTCCGAGCGTACTTAAAAACCCAAAACTAGACGTATTTGATTCTTCCCAACAGGTATCTGTTCCTTTGTGACAGGTTGGTCCTTGTGGATTCACCTGAATCAAGAGTGTGTCATCGTCACAATCTTCTTTTATGCTTACCAGTTCCAAGAAATTACCACTCTCCTCCCCTTTGGTCCAGAGGCGGTTTTTTGTTCTGCTAAAAAAAGTAACTTTTTCTGTTGTCTGGGTTACTGACAATGCCTCAGCATTCATATAGCCCAACATCAATACTTTTTGAGTAGTTGCGTCTTGAATAATTGCCGGTACAAGACCATCAGTGTTTTTATTGAAATCTAAATTCATGGGTATGTATTAAATACGAACAGCGATCTGCTGTTGCTTAAGTTTTTGTTTTAAATCGGGTAGATCAACTTCTCCAAAATGGAAAATACTTGCTGCTAAAGCGGCATCTGCTTTACCTTGGGTAAACGCATCGACGAAGTGCTGGGTGTTACCCGCACCCCCTGAGGCTATTATTGGAATGTTCACCTCCTCAGAAATTCGGGCTAAGGCTTGGTTTGCAAAACCAGCTTTGGTTCCATCATGATCCATTGAGGTAAACAAAATTTCTCCGGCACCACGATCGGCAACTTCTTTTGCCCAATCGAAAAGGTCAATTTCGGTTGGAATTTTACCACCGACCAAATGCACCTTCCATTGCTTATCGATTTGCTTGGCATCCATGGCAACAACAATGCATTGGCTTCCAAACTGGGCTGCTAAATCATTGATGAGTTCGGGTCGCTTGACAGCAGCAGAATTGATGGATACCTTATCTGCTCCGTTTTGTAAGAGAATGGCTACATCTTCAACCGAACTTATCCCGCCACCTACGGTAAAGGGAATGTCTATGGCTTGTGCTACTTTGCGAACCAAATCGGCTAGTGTTTTTCGTTTTTGCTCGGTTGCAGAGATATCCAAAAAAACCAATTCGTCAGCATTTTGTTTTGCATACTGACGTGCCAATTCTACGGGATCTCCAGCATCGCGAAGGTTTACAAAATTCACCCCTTTTACGGTGCGTCCGTCTTTGATGTCTAAACAGGGAATGATGCGTTTGGTCAGCATACTATTTATTGTTTTGAGTTAAATCGATTCCCTCATAAAAACCAAGTTCCTCTTGAGTCATCTGTTTTACCCAAAAGGCAATTTGTCCCGTATGATAAGAAAAATGCTCTACGGCATGCAAAACAACTCCAACACCAGAAAGCTGGAAACCTTGAACTTCACGAACGGTTTCGTATTGAAGTGCAGTGGCATTATGGATGGTGTCTTGAGCTGTTCGAACCGTAGTTGCTAATTGTTTGAGTAATTCTTCTTTAGTTGCTCCCGCATGTGTAGAAAATTCTAGCTCCCGTTTCCGTTCATCCTTTTGTTCTCCCAAGGAAGTACAAATGTACTGAGTCATATTGCCACAGCTGTGCAAAATTTGATTTCCCAATGCCATGCCTTTCTCAGTTGGGCGTTTCCAGAGCATATCCTCTGTTATTTTTGAAAAAGCGATTGTAATCATACACAAGCTTTCTTCGAGTCGAAAAACGGTATTCTCTTTAAATTCTTTTAAAATGAGATCCTTCATGATTGCAAGATAAAGTTTTCTAATGCTGCCAAAGTAATTCTATTTTCATAGATCGCTTTCCCAATAATGGTTCCTTCACAACCCATGGCTGCTAATCTTGGAAGCTCGTCAAAGCTTGAAATACCTCCCGAAGCAATGAGTTTAATTCCGGGTTGTGCCGCTAATAAATCAGCATAAACTTCAAACGATGGGCCTTCTAGCATCCCATCTTTACTGATGTCAGTACAAATAACATACTGTATTCCCTTGGCGTGATAATCTTTTACAAAATCAACTAAACGATGTTCCGAGGTTTCTAGCCATCCATTGGTAGCAATGCGTTCTCCTTGTACATCGGCACCTAAAATAATTTTTTCACTCCCATAAGTTTCTATCCATTGTTCAAATACCCCAGGTTCTTTTACGGCAATACTTCCACCCGTAACTTGATGTGCGCCGCTTTCAAAGGCTATTTTTAAGTCTTCATCCGACTTCAATCCCCCGCCAAAATCAATTTTAAGGCTGGTTTTAGAGACGATATCCTCCAGCACCTTGTGGTTTACTATGTGCTTGGACTTCGCTCCGTCAAGATCAACTAAATGCAAATGCTGAATTCCGTGGGCTTCAAATGCTTTCGCAACCTCAAGCGGATGTTCGTTGTATATTTTCTGAGTGGCGTAATCCCCTTTAGAAAGGCGGACACATTTACCGTCAATTAAATCTATGGCGGGTATTATTCTCATGTGGTTAAAGCTAAAAAATTAGAAAGCAGCTGACTTCCAGCCTTGCTACTTTTTTCTGGGTGGAATTGTACCCCATAAAAATTATCCTTTTGCAAAGCACAACTGTAGGCTATTCCATAATTCGTTTGTGCTATGGTATCCTTGCATAGCCCAGCATAGTAACTGTGGACGGAGTACATATAAGATTCAGCGTCAAGATTATCAAACAAAGGAGACTTCGTTTCTAACACGGTATTCCAACCCATTTGAGGAACTTTTAAATCATTGTCAAAACGCTTAACAGCAACATCAAAGATTCCTAAACCGGGAGTATTTCCTTCTTCGGTATGGGTACACATGAGTTGCATGCCCAGGCAAATGCCTAAAACAGGTTGTTTGAGCTTGGGAAGTACCACATCCAAACCAGATTCTTTAAGTTTCGACAGAGCGCTACTCGCCTCGCCTACTCCAGGAAAGATTACTTTGTCGGCTTCTTGAATTTCAGTAGCAGCAGAACTCAATATTCCAGTTACTCCCAAACGTTCTAAGGCAAATTGCAGGCTTTTAATATTTCCTGCACCATAATTTACAAGGACTACGTTCATTGGTGTTGTTGTTTTAAAGGCTGCCTTTTGTACTGGGTAAAATCATTTTATCGGGATCGCGCTTTACTGCAACCTTAATTGCTTTGGCAAAGACCTTAAAAATGGACTCGATTTTATGATGCTCGTTGCTTCCTTCAGCTTTGATATTCAAATTGGCTTTGGCACCATCGGTAAAGGATTTAAAGAAATGATAAAACATTTCAGTAGGCATTTTCCCAATCATTTCACGTTTAAAATCGGCTTCCCAAACCAGCCAATTTCTTCCACCAAAGTCAATTGATGCTTGCGCTAAGCAGTCGTCCATGGGCAAGCAAAAGCCGTAGCGTTCTATCCCAAGTTTGTCTCCCAAGCCTTGTGCAAAGGCTTCTCCAAGAACAATAGCGGTATCTTCAATAGTATGGTGTTCGTCTACTTCTAAATCGCCTTTAATATTCAATTTCAAATCCATATTCCCGTGGCGGGCAATTTGATCCAGCATGTGATCGAAAAAGGCAATTCCCGAATCAATCTGACTTTTACCAGTTCCATCTAGGTTCAATTCAAGTGTAATATCGGTTTCGTTTGTTGTTCGCTTTTGAACTACAATGCGTTGCTTCAACTTTAAAAATTCATAGATTTCTTTCCAGCTGGTGGTGGTGAGTGCAAGAGTATCCCTAAAATCTGAAGCCCCAACTTCCGCTGCTCCAAGTTCGGTATCATTTGCGATGAAAATTCCTTCAGCTTTTAAATTATAGGCCAATTCGATATCCGTCATCCGATCGCCAATCACAAATGACTGCTGCATGTCATATTGCTCAGCATTGAGATAGGATGTAAGTAAGCCTGTTCTTGGTTTGCGTGTTGGTGCATTGTCCGCAGGAAAACTGCGATCGATACAGATGTCATTAAAGCTAATCCCTTCGTTTTCAAAGGCTTTTAATAGAAAGTTATGGGTAGGCCAAAAAGTGTCTTCTGGAAATGAATCGGTACCTAAACCATCTTGATTGGTTACCATAACCAATTCGTAATCCAGTTCAGTCACTATTTTTCTTAAGTATGTAAATACTTCCGGATAAAATTCCAATTTGGAAAGTGCATCCAACTGATAGTCCGCTGGCTCTTGGGCTAGCGTTCCGTCACGGTCGATAAAGAGAACTTTTTTCATTTGCATGGTATTATTGATCCATCGTTTTAAAGGCAGCAATCAAGGCTTTATTTTGAGCTGCTGTTCCAATGGAGATTCGCAGTGTATTTTCGCAGGCGTATTGATTCGAAGGATTCCGAACAACAATACCTTTATCGATTAGTTGCTTGTATCGTAATTGACTATCATCGACACGAATTAAAATAAAATTAGCATCGGATGGAAAAATTTCTTTTACAAGTCTAATTTGCTGTATTTTAGATACTAAAACCCCCTTCTCTTTAAGCATCAATTGAACTTCACTTGCAACAGTATCAGCATTGTCCAAACGATCAAAAACCGCCTGTTGAGACAAGACATTAAGGTTGTAGGGTGCTTTGATTTTATTTAAAACTCCTATGATGTCCGGGTGAGCAAAAGCCATTCCTACACGGGCACCGGCTAGGCCTTGTGCCTTGGAAAAGGTTTGCAATACCACCACATTGTGATAATCCGCTAACCAATCAATTGCTGTTTCGCCAGGGGAAAACTCGGCATAGGCCTCGTCAACCACTACCAAGCCAGGAAAACCTGCTACAATTGCCTTGATATTCTTCATAGGAAAGCGATTCCCGGTTGGATTATTTGGTGTTGGAATGAATATCATCTTGGTACGATCTGTTGCTTGAGCTAGTATTTCTGAGACATTCAACTGAAAACCAGAAATTAAAGGAACCTCTACACAAGCTAATCCATTCAAATTAGCTGAAACCTGATACATGCCAAAAGTCGGCGGAACCAACAGGATTTCATCTTCTTTGGGCTCACAAAAGGCAACCATTAGGAGGTTGATGAGTTCATCACTTCCATTACCCAAGAATATATGAGACGGCTCAACAGCCTTGACTTTGGCCAAGCGTTCTTTCAATTCTGTTTGCATGGGATCGGGATACCGATTCAATCCCGTTTCAAAAGGATTCTCGTTTGCATCCAGAAGAATCATTTCCCGATCTGACGCTACAAATTCTGAGCGTGCAGAACGATACGCTTGCATAGCTTGTATTGTTGGGCGTGTGAGCGCATCAATGTTGATTGATCTTTTCATTTCTTTAAATCGTTTAAGCGAAGGGTTACAGCATTTTTATGTGCCTGAAGCCCTTCAGCCTCGGCCATAAGCTCGATAGCTGGGCCAATAGCCTGTATTCCTTTAGCCGATATTTTCTGGAAGGTCATTTGCTTTAAAAAACTATCCAAATTCACTCCACTGTATTGTTTTGCATAGCCATTGGTTGGCAAGGTGTGATTTGTCCCTGAGGCATAATCCCCCGCACTTTCTGGGGTGAAATTCCCTATAAAAACAGAGCCTGCATTGGTGATTTGATCCACGTACAGCGTTTCGTTTTCCATACAAACAATATAGTGTTCAGGACCGTATTGATTGATGAAGGCTATTGCCTGTTCATCGATTTCAAATGCTATCATTCTGGAATTAACCATTGCCTGTTGCGCGATCTCCTTGCGAGGCAGTGCTTGCAGTTGAGCCGCTATTTCGCCTCGTACCTGATCCAATAAAGCAGGAAAGGTAGTGACTAAAATCACCTGACTGTCTGCGCCGTGTTCTGCTTGTGACAATAAATCCGAAGCGACATAGGCCGGATTAGCAGATTGATCTGCAACAACCAATAATTCACTTGGACCAGCGGGCATATCAATGGCAACCTGATGTTGGGTAGCGATCTGTTTTGCTACGGTGACGTATTGATTTCCTGGGCCAAAAATCTTATATACCTTGGGGATGGTTGCAGTTCCATAGGTTAAAGCTGCAATTGCCTGAATCCCGCCTACCTTAAAAATCTGTGTTACGCCACACAGTTGTGCGGTGTACAAAATCACATCGGGAATGGATCCATTCGCATCAGGTGGGGTACACAATACAATTTCTTTGCAGCCTGCAATTTGAGCGGGAACTGCGAGCATCAATAAGGTTGAAAATAAAGGCGCCGATCCTCCAGGAATGTATAGTCCAACTTTTTCGATCGGACGTTTTTCTTGCCAACACAGTACACCCGGTTGGGTTTCAACCGAAACGGTTTGGGTTTGCTGTGCGCTGTGAAAAGTTTTTATGTTTTCTCGCGCCAGTTGAATGGCTTCTTTTAAAGGAGCAGCAACTACCGATTCAGCACGTGTATATTCGGCTTCACTTACTGTAAAAGCGTTGAGCTTTACTTTATCGAATTTCAGCGTATAATCAACTATGGCTTGGTCTCCTTTGCTTTTTACTTCTTGAAAAACTTCTTCTACCAAAGATTCTAAATCTTTGAAGCTCGCCGTAGGGCGTTTCAATATAGCCTCCCAATCAGCCGGAGCAGGATTAATAAACTCTTGCATTAGCGTACCATTTTTTCAATTGGACAAACCAGAATATCTTCAGCACCCGCAGCTTTGAGCTGATCGATTACTTCCCAAAAATCCCCCGAATTGATTACCGAATGAATGGAACTCCAGCCTTCTTGAGCCAATGGCAAAACGGTAGGACTTTTTAGAACCGGTAAGATAGCCGATACGGCATCTATTTGCTCGTTTGGTACATTGAGTAAGATGTAGCGCGATTGCTTGGCACGAAGGACCGCTTGAACTCTAAAACGCAGTTTATCTATTAAAAGTTGCTGTTCAGAGGTTACATTGGGAGCTTGTACCAATACAGCCTCAGATTTTAAAATCTCAATAACCTCGTTCAGATTATTCTTAAATAAGGTACTACCACTGGAAACAATATCACAAATGGCATCAGCTAAGCCGATGTTGGGAGCAATTTCTACAGAGCCACTAATGACGTGTATATCGGCTTGAATGCCTTTTTTATCTAAAAATTGATTTACCGTGTTTGGATAGGAAGTCGCGATCTTTTTATTCGCCAAATCGGAAACACCAGCAAACGGAATTCCTTTAGGGATTGCAATAGATACTCTACATTTTGAAAAGCCTAAGGGCTCAATAATTTCCAGTTCCTTTCCTTTTTCTACCAAAAGATTACTCCCCACAATGGCTAGGTCTACTACCCCATCGCGTAAATACTGCGGAATATCGCCGTTGCGAAGGAAGAATACCTCCATTGGAAAGTTTCGAGCGGCAGCCTTGAGTTGATCTTTCCCATTGTCGATGGAAATACCACAACTTTTGAGTAAAGCCATGGAATCAATGTTTAGGCGTCCTGATTTTTGAATTGCTATGCGTATCATAATTGTTATAAATAAAAAAACCCGTTTGAAAAATCAAACGGGTTCTGAGTGTTGTATATATACATCAACCTTAGAGCTCGTTTGAGTTCGTAAAATGATGGTGGTTATGTGTCGTAATAATTTTCATTAGCATACAAATGTATTGAAATTATTTTAAAACTAGACCTATCTGATTATTTTAGATACTGTAATTTATTATTCTCAAAAGAACAGCCCTTTGGATAAATAAATCAAATTATATTCAGGTAAAATTATGAATGTTCTAAAAAAAAAGCCGAACCCATTCGTATGGGTTCGGCTTTTATAATATAAGTTGACAATTGACTATTCCCGATTGCCAATACGTTTACTTTAATCTATTGATTTCCAAGAATAATGGGTAAACCACCGTCACCACTTCCAATAACAATTACTTTTGCATTGGGAGATTCGGACAACTTAAGCGTCGCTTCAATTCCTTTTTCTTGTAGAATTTTGTCCGTAAGCGAAGCACTCAATATACGGTTGGCAGTTGCTTTTCCTTCTGCATCAATACGTTGACGTTCGGCTTCTTGCTTAGATTTTTCAATTCTAAAGACGTATTCCAAAGCTTCTTGCTCTTGATTCAACTTACGTTCAATTGCTTCACGAATTGCGATCGGCAGGGTAACATCACGTACCAAGACCGCGTTGAGCTGTACATGCTGATTTTCAACAACCTTTTTAGTTTCTTCAAAAATCTCTTGCTGAATTGCATCTCTTTTTGTTGAATACAATTGCTCAGGTGTATAACGTCCAACAATAGAACGAGCTACTGCACGAATTTGAGGAATGATGATGATGTTCAAATAGTTTTCACCTTTGGTTTTGTGTAACAAACCAAGCTCCGATATAAGGGGCTGATACAGCACCGAAATATCTAACGAAATCTCCAGACCATTGGAAGAAAGAACCTGCATTTTACTTTCAAAAACTTCTTGTTGTTTAACGTTGTAAACATAAACTTTATTCCAAGGTGCAATGATGTGAAATCCTTCGCCAATCACTGGCTCGTCAATAACAACACCCCCTCCAAAAGTTCTAAAGAGCACTCCAGCTTCTCCATATCCAATGTTGATAGAAGATTTTGAGATAAAAATAAATACAATAAAAATACCTGCGATTACGGGCAGGCCAATTTTGGGTAATTTTTGCATAATAACAATTTTAAAATTAAGTTAACATTCCTCCATCTACATTCAACACCTGTCCGGTGATGTAGTTGGATAGATCGGATCCTAAGAAAACACATGCATTAGCGATGTCTTCTGGTGATCCTCCTCTTTTCAAAGGGATACCACTTCTCCACCCTTGGACAACGTCCTCAGGAAGTTTAGCGGTCATTTCAGTTTCAATAAAACCAGGGGCAATTACATTCGATCGAAT
>DLQO01000023.1 GCA_002478765.1 Flavobacteriales bacterium UBA7430 | reverse complement strand
TGCTATAAATTTTGATGAGGAATCGTTCCATGAGACTTTTGATAAAGGTTACCATGAAATGGGAATCATCACCTTTTATGATGTGGTGTTGATTCCTCTTTTGCAAAAAGTCGGTTTGTTGTGGCTTGTTAGCAAAATTTCGCCTTCACAAGAGCACTTTCTGTCTGAGTTGATCAAGCAAAAGCTCTTTGCTTTAACCGATGCTGTTTCTAAACGCGATAAGTCAAAGAAGATTACATGGTTGCTTTTTCTTCCAGAGCAAGAATTTCACGAGATAGGACTACTTTTTGCTAAATTTTTATTGGTACAAAATGGGTATCGTGTAATTTATTTAGGAGATAATTTACCTCTGGAATGTTTGGCCGAGGTATCGGAAAAGCAACAAGTTGAAAACATACTTTTCTTTTCGATATCTAATGTCTGTTTATCGAGCATCAGAAATCATGTTGAAAGATCCAAAGAGTACTTCCCCAAATCAAAAATTCACATTGTCACAAAGGCGACCAAACAAATTAATCTTGGATCCGAATACAAGAATGTTGAGTTCATCCACAATCTTAATGAATTCGTTTCTTGCATCAAATAATCCTTTCCCAACAGCAACTTATTTCTATATTTTCAGTTTGATAAATACCTGTAAACAAGAACACCAAGAATTGAACGAATCAATTCCTGGTGTACATTGAGCTACTAAGGATTTGTATTACTTCACAAATAGATACCCCCTCATCATTTGTGAATGTCCTGGGTAGCTACAGAAGAATTCATAGTTTCCTTTGGCAGGAGCTTTGAATTCAAGTGTTACGGATTCGCCCGGTTGGGCTAGATCAGATGCCGCAACTAAATCTTTGTGGTTGGGAATGAATTGGTTTTCAGCTCCTGCTTCAATCGCTTTCATCGCAACTTCTTTACGAGTTCCGTAATTGCAAATTAACAGGTTGTGAATCATTGCAGCGTCTACACCCTCGTTGTAGAGCTCTATGCGAACCCATGCCCCTTCTTCTACTTTAATATTTTTTTCGGAGAACATCATGTCTTGCATGGTATTACCGGTAGCACTGATTTCAAACTCTTCCCAAACTTTCTCTTCCTCTTGAACAACTACAGGAGCTGTTTCTACGGTGGTTTTAGTCTCAGTAGATCCGCAACTGGCTATAATTAGCACACAAGTCGCTAAAATTGATGTGGTATGTTTTTTCATGTTATGTATCTTTTTTTACAAAATTAATGTATAATTATTTAACAAAAAAGTTATACAAGATAAATTTGTGCGTAATCATTTGAAATCCAAAAAAACAAGTGCTTCAGGAGGCGTCTCAACAGTTGTCTGAAAAGGATTACAGAAGCATCAGTGCCAATGTGAATTTAATCGTCCAGCAGAGTGTTCGTATCCAATTGCTTTGGATCAAACGGTTTATTTTTTTTGAATCATGGCCAGCAGCAAGTTTGTTGTGTAGCGGTACTTGAATAAAAATGGTGCTGAGCCAGATAAGGATAACAAGTGCAGTACTTGCGATTAGAAGGGTGTCTGTAGCGTCTTGAAAGGTGAGTAAGCTGATGATCGTTAGTTCGAAAACCATCAAGGGGCCAACCAGAGGCGCAATGTATCTTGTGTAGGTAGCGTGGTAGTTTGTAAAGGAATTTTCAGGAATTGATTTTAAGAGTGGGTAGCTGACGAATTGAGTCATGAGAATGATTCCCATTAAAATCCCGTTGAGTATAAGATTGATTAAGAGCATGTAGATTTGATTTTACGATTCTTCCCAGGAGCCTTCTGTGCGGTACAGCTGAAATCGAGAAAAGAGTTCTTCGCTGTACCATTGGTAGGTTCGCGTCATTTCAATCGCTTTTTTGTGGGCCGGACTTTCGTAGGCATATTTTTTAATGGCTTCCGCATTCTTCCAGATGCTAAAAGTGGCCATCTGTTTGATAGGCATTTCACCAATCCCTTTTTTAAATTCTAGCCCGCTTGCTTTTTCAATGGGTTTTTCAGCTTTGGGTACATATTTCCAAAATTTTATGAGGTGTTTATTTTTTATGGTAGCTCTAGTGATTACTGCAATAGGGAGGTTCTCTTCACTGAGGGAGTCCGACTTGATGAAGGGTTCTTTTTTGGACCACAGCCCGTGGGCCGCAATGTTTTTTAGGAAATAAGTAATTTGCCCGGATGTTTTATTTCTGTAACGCTCCATCAACCTTGAGTTTTCAAAAAAGTGTTCGGCATCGGCATCGGTCTTCCAAACCTGAAGAAGACAATAGGTGGACCAGTCCGGAAAGGGGTTGAAGCCTGACTTATTTCCCGTGCCCATCAATTTGTAAAATTCAAGTCCAGCAACGTTACTTAAATCTTGGTGAGCATACTGCATCATGCCAAAAGCCCAAATTTTTGTTCTGAGCGTGTTGTATTTGAAAAAGGTTAATGTGGTTATTTGTTTCGATCTATTCATGTCGTTTTGTTTTAAAACGGGAAAACGACAAAATACGTTTCATGAGCGTTTGCGTAAATAAGCGAGGTGGAACGGCAAGCATGATGCTGATGTCTTCGAAGAGGTTTGTAGATTCATCTA
>DLQO01000031.1:58183-65536 GCA_002478765.1 Flavobacteriales bacterium UBA7430 | reverse complement strand
ATCCACAAAAAACTTCAAAAAGCAAAAGCCCCAGTGAAAATATTAGGAGAATTAGGTAGAGTTTCTGCCATTCTTCGAGATATACTTAATGATAGCTTCAACAGTATTTTTGTTGACAGCCAAGAGCTGTACGAAGAGATTTCTCGCTATCTGCAAACTATTGCTCCCGACAAGGAGAACATACTAAAGCTATACAAAGGTACGCAACCCATCTTTGAACATTTTAATATAGAACGGCAGATCAAATCGTCATTTGGTCGTTCTGTATCCATGAGAAAAGGGGCTTACCTAATTATTGAACATACCGAAGCTTTACACGTCATCGATGTGAACTCCGGTAACAGGACCAATAACGTAGAGAGTCAAGAAGCCAACGCGCTTGAAGTAAACTTAGCATCTGCTGAGGAAGTTGCTCGCCAACTAAGACTTCGAGATATGGGCGGAATTGTGGTTGTCGATTTTATCGACATGCAAAAGGCAGAAAACAGGAAGAAGCTGTTTGAGTCCTTGAAGGACTTCATGAAAGAAGACCGTGCAAAACATAAGATACTTCCCCCAAGTCGATTTGGACTCATTGAAATTACTCGGCAACGTGTTCGACCTGAAATGAACATCAAAACGGTTGAAAGTTGTCCGGCCTGTAATGGCAAGGGTGATGTAGAAGCTACGGTATTGATTGTTGATGAAATTGAAGATAAATTAAATCATGCGTTTGTTACTGACAAACAAAAGAGTGTGACCATTTGTGCTCACCCATTCATAGCTGCTTATTTGAGCAAGGGATTACTTTCGCTCCGTATGAAGTGGTTTTTCAAATATAAGAAATGGGTTAAAATTAGACCTATCTACGCGTATCACTTAATACAATACGCGATGTTTGATGAGAATGATGAAGAATTATCTCTTTAAAAAAAAGCTACCCATTTGGGTAGCTTTTTTTACTTGAAACATTACTTTGAAAGTTTACGATTTAGAAATAGCACGACAAAAAATTCAGGCTTATTGTGCCTATCAGGACCGATGTCATCAAGAGGTTTCTATGAAGCTCAAATCTTGGGGGTTAATTCCTGATGCCATTGACCTTTTAACCGGGGAGTTGATGCAGCTAGACTTTTTGAGTGAAGAGCGCTATGCTAGAAGTTTTGCCCGCGGGAAATTTCGAATTAAAAAATGGGGCAAGATAAAGATTAAGGTAGCTCTAAAGCAGAAAGGTATCTTTCAGAAGTGTATTGATTTTGCGATGGAGGAAATCGACGATGAGTCGTACCTCAAAACCCTGGGAAGCGTTCTGAAAAATAAAAATCAGTTGTTACAGGAAAAGAACCCGTTCAAGCGAAAAATAAAGTTGACACGATATTTGCTTTCTAGAGGATATGAACACCACCTCATTACAGAAGCATTGTCTGATCTAGATCTAGTTTAGAGATGACCCAAATGGAATATTGAATTCTTCCTTTTTCTCAAACCTTTTACAAGATTGAATCTGTTTTCTATTGAGTGAATTCAACTATATTTGTTTTTATGATAAATTTTGATCAAATAAAAGCTTACAAGGAGCGCTTGAAAGCTCTTTATGGCTATTTAGATATTGAAAAGAAACAAATGCTTATTGAAGATGAGCAAGGTTTGACCCACGACCCTAATTTCTGGGACGATCCTAAAGGTGCTGAAGTTATTTTGAAAAACATCCGGTCCAAGAAAATTTGGGTGGATGCATACCTAGTCGTTGAAACGTCTATTGCTGATCTAGATGTTATTTTTGAGTTTCACAAAGAGGGTGAGGCAACTGAAGAAGAGGTGTTTACCCAAAATGAATTAACTCAAAAAGCCATTGAAGAACTTGAGTTTAAGAATATGTTATCCAAGGAAGAAGATAACATGTCGGCGGTTTTAACAATCAATTCCGGGGCAGGAGGAACAGAGAGTCAAGATTGGGCATACATGCTCATGCGGATGTATATCATGTGGGGAGAAAAAAATGGAATGAAGGTCCGCGAACTTGATATTCACGAAGCTGAAACAGCAGGTATAAAATCATGCACACTTCAGTTTGATGGAGACTTTGCTTATGGAAACCTAAAGGGAGAAAATGGAGTTCATCGTTTGGTGAGGCTATCTCCATTTGACTCTGCAAATAAGCGACACACTTCTTTTGCTTCAGTGTTCACGTACCCATTGGTTGACGATAGCATAGAGATCGAAATTGCTAGTTCGGATATAACTTGGGAAACGATGCGAGCCGGAGGAGCCGGAGGTCAAGGAGTTAATAAATTGGAAACGGCCGTTCGTTTGCGTCACCATGAGACGGGTATCATGATTGAAAATTCTGAAACACGTTCTCAATTGGAGAACAAAGCCAAAGCTATGCAGTTATTAAAATCACAATTGTATGAGTTAGAACTCAGAAAACGTCAGGTAGAAAAAGACAAATTGGAAGGATCTAAAAAAGCAATTGATTTTGGTTCTCAGATTAGAAATTACGTGATGCACCCCTATAAATTGGTTAAAGATTTGAGAACAAATCATGAAAGTTCGAATGTACAAGCTGTGATGGATGGAGATTTAAATGCATTTATCAAATCTTACCTGATGCAAGAAGGGCAGAAAGAATAAAGAGTTATTTTAAACCGATTATAAACACCCTGATAAGATGAAAATATATCACAACCCACGGTGTGCAAAGAGCAGACAAACTCTGGCCTTATTGCAAGAAAATGGCGTGGAACCTGAGGTTGTATTATACCTCAAAACAATACCTACTGTAGAAGCGTTGAAATCCCTAGTTTCAAAGCTGGGAATCCGCCCCCTACAACTAATTCGAAAAGGAGAGCCCGCTTGGAAAGAAAACTTCAAAGAAAAGGATTTGTCCGATGATGAGATTCTTAGCGCAATGGTTGCGTACCCAAAGTTGATAGAACGCCCTATAGTTGTAAAGGGACAAAAGGCTGTGTTGGGAAGACCACCCGAAAATGTATTAGAATTCATTTAGAATGAACTGGTTTCTACAAGTGCCGATACCTGGCTACACTTTTGACCTGTCGCACAGTGATCCTGTTTTTTCTTCAGGCTCCTGTTTTGCAGAACAAATGGCCAATAAGTTGGTCCGCTACAAGTTTTCGTGCACCAACAATCCCTACGGTATATTGTTTCACCCCATTCCATTGATGCGTAATTTGACAGATGCACTAAACGGATCAGAAATAGACGAGCAGCTTTTTTTGCAAACAGATGAGGCTGTATTTCATTATTCATGTCACTCCTCAGTTTGGGCGCATACCAAAATTGATTTGAAGGAAAAGCTTCAAAAGATACAAGTTCTTGTGGCGAGTGACTTGAGAGCGTCAAAACTTTTAATTTTGACTTTTGGCACATCGTTCCTTTATCATTTGGTTTCAGGAAAACCAGTTGCCAACTGCCACAAACAGCCCAACAATAATTTCACAAAAGAACGATCAAGCTCTGAGGAAATTCAGGCTGTTTTTCAAACTTTTTATACAGCGTTGAAGAAGCAGAATCCCAACATTAAGATTCTATTAACCGTAAGTCCTATCCGTCATGTTCGCCATGGACTCCAAGAAAACAATGTGTCTAAGTCGGCTTTAATTTTGGCATGTGATGCGCTACAAAAGTCTTTTACTGATGTTCATTATTTCCCCGCCTATGAGTTGGTTATTGATGAGTTGCGCGACTATCGTTTTTATGATCAAGATCGAGTTCATCCAAATGAAGAGGCTCGGGACTATGTTTGGAATAAATTCTCAGAGGCTCTGTTATCAAAGGAGGCATTAAATCTCAATAGAAATATAGACAAGCTTTTTATGTCGATCAATCATCGAGCATTTCGCGCATCATCGGGGGCACACCAAAGTTTTCTTAAAAAAACATTAGAATCGGCTATAGTGCTGAATGAAAAGGTTGATTTAAAAGATGAAATCAAGGAATTGAAAATACGGCTGCAATAGATATTGATTCTTATCTTTGCTCGTGGAACATGCATTAAGCAAACAATTTAGATTATGGAATTTCGAATAGAGAAAGATACGATGGGGGATGTAAAAGTCCCCGCTCAGAAATATTGGGGAGCTCAAACAGAGCGATCTAGAAATAATTTTAAAATTGGAGCAGCATCCAGTATGCCGATAGAAGTTGTTCATGGGTTTGCTTTTCTTAAAAAAGCAGCTGCTCATGCGAATTGTCAGCTGGGTGTTTTGGCCGAAGAAAAAAGAGATTTAATCTCTAAAGTTTGTGATGAAATTCTTGAAGGAAAACATGACGATGAGTTCCCTCTTGTTATTTGGCAGACCGGTTCAGGAACCCAATCAAACATGAATACCAACGAGGTTATCGCAAACAGAGCTCACGTAATTAATGGAGGCTCCTTGACAGATATTGAAAAGATCATTCACCCGAACGATGATGTAAACAAGTCTCAATCCTCGAATGATACCTATCCAACAGGAATGCATATTGCAGCATACAAAATGCTCATCGAATGTACCATTCCAGGAGTTGAAAAATTACGCGATGTCTTGAAAGAAAAATCAGAGACTTTTAAAGATGTTGTAAAGATTGGGAGAACGCACTTAATGGATGCGACACCTCTTACTCTAGGTCAAGAGTTTTCGGGTTATGTTTCTCAATTAAATCATGGCCTTAAAGCACTAAAAAACACACTTGATCATCTTTCCGAATTGGCTTTAGGAGGGACTGCTGTGGGGACTGGAATCAATACTCCAGCAGGATATGATGTGGTGGTAGCGGAAAAAATTGCCTCGTTCACAGGTCTGCCCTTTATAACGGCCGAAAATAAGTTTGAGGCTTTGGCTGCTCATGATGCGATTGTAGAATCGCACGGAGCTTTGAAGATGCTCGCGGTTTCCTTAAATAAGATAGGGAATGACATCCGAATGTTGGCTTCAGGTCCTCGATCGGGTATTGGAGAGATCATTATTCCATCGAACGAACCGGGATCTTCAATCATGCCAGGAAAAGTAAACCCTACTCAGTGTGAAGCCATAACAATGGTTTGTGCGCAGGTAATGGGTAATGACGTTGCCATTACCATTGGCGGTGCTCAAGGGCACTACGAGTTGAACGTTTTTAAGCCTGTTATGGCCGCTAACTTTATTCAGTCTGCTCGTTTGATAGGTGATGCATGTGTTTCTTTTTCGGACAATTGTGCGGTTGGGATCGCTCCTAATTACCCAAACTTGAAAAAGAATTTAGACAACTCTTTAATGCTCGTAACGGCATTAAACACCAAGATAGGTTATGAAAAAGCAGCGAAGATTGCCAAGACTGCTCATCAAAATGGAACGACTCTAAAAGAAGAATCTATCAATTTAGGTTACCTCACCGCTGAGGAGTTCGATCTTTGGGTAAGACCTGAAGATATGTGTGGTAGTTTAAAGTAGAGATGGCTGATTTCAGAGAAATAGTAGCAAGCAAAAAACCTGTATTGATAGATTTTTTTGCTGAGTGGTGTGGTCCTTGTAAATCTTTAGCCCCTGTTTTGAAAGAGGTAGCTAAAGAGATGAGTGAGGAGGTAAGAGTCATCAAAATAGACATCGATAAAAACCCCATTTTAGCACAAAAACTTAACGTCCGAAGTGTGCCAACTTTAATGATTTACAAGGAGGAAAGCTTGATGTGGAGGCAGAATGGTGTTGTGCCTAAAGCACAGCTAAAAAAGGCTCTGAAAGCCTTTATTTGATTGCCTTGAACGTGTAACCTCTCGAGGTTAATTCATCCAAAACTTTAGGCAAAGCAATTTTCAATCGAGGCGCTGCTTTGATGCTGTCATGAAATACGACTATGGAACCGTTTACAACGTTGTTAATTACAGCATTGTAACAATCTTCGCCACTTAAATTCTGGTCAAAATCGCCACTTAACACATCCCACATGATGATTTTGAAATCTTTAGTAAGTGCCAAACTTTGTTTTTTACTTAATCTACCGTGCGGTGGCCTGAACAGCGATGATTTGAAAACTTTATCACATTTCCTGACATCTCGAATGTAAGAGAGTAGGCTGTGGTTGCGCCCATTCAAATGATTGAATGTGTGATTCCCTACAGAATGGCCCCTTACTATGATTTCATTAAACTCTTCCTTACAGCTTTGAACATTATTTCCAACACAAAAAAAAGTTGCTTGTGCGTCGTATTTTCCCAACAGCTCCAGAATCCATTTGGTATGCTCTTTTGTCGGTCCATCGTCAAAGGTCAAATAAATGCTTTTATCCTCTAAAGGGTAGTCCCAGATTAAATCTGGGTAATACCATTTTAAGAGCTTCGGAGTTTTGTAGAGATAACTCATGAAATATTTTGCAAACTTCGATTTACTTGAGGTCTGATTCTTTCAATATCGCTTGAAATTGCTTTGCCAATTTTTCAGCATAATTAGGGTCGTCAAAGCCGTAAGCTATTTTAACGGCACTGTTGTATAGCGCAAGAGGCCTTTGGATTTCATTTTTAATACGATTCTTATGAGAGCCTTCAAACTGGTTGTAGTAGTTTAGTTTCTCTTCAATACCTTCAATCATGGTGGTGATAATCTCTCTTGCTTTTTCCTTTTCGTTACATATATAGTAGTTTTCAGCCATAGGTAACATGAAGAAATTGTATGCAATTTTTTCGTTAGGCATCAACCAAACACACTTATCAAGCACTTCAACTGCAGCCTTTGTATTCCCCTCTAAAATCAGCTGGTCAGCCAGTCGCGAGAAATTACTTCGAATGTTTTTCACCAGTCGAAGATTTGTTTCATCCAAGTAAACATCTGGATCATTAACATTACCATACTCAAAGGTTTCCATTAAGTTCCCGTAAAGAATATCGCTTTCAACACGACCAATTTTACCGGGTTCAGATTTAGTTTTTATTGGCACCAATCGATAAGCAAGTCCGTCCAGCTGAAAGTAATCCCACAAGTAAGCGTATGAATTTGCGCTGTTACCTATTGTAATGGAGAAGTAAATAGGTCGATCCCACTTATTTTGATCGATCATGTCTATAATCAGCATGTGTTTCTTTTCCATCTGACTGACGTTCAAATTCCAATCCAGACTCGGTAAGATTAAATCTTGATCTTCTTGACGAACGGTTCCGTTAGCTAGAACCTTATCTTTATCTACGGGTATGCTTAATTTTTTTGTAGGAAAGAATACATAGTCTTTTCCGTAGTTTATTTTGGATTGAGGCATATCACTTTGAATCCACTTATTCATTTTAGAAACAGGCCAACGCTGTTTACTTGCTCCTACATCTTTGAATAAAGCTACATCACGAGTACCTTGTCTATATAGTTTGTGAGGCATAGAGAAAGGAACTCCTTTACCGTCGTATGCATC
>DLQO01000031.1:0-58163 GCA_002478765.1 Flavobacteriales bacterium UBA7430 | reverse complement strand
TCTCAACTTCTTGAACATACCAAAGAGGGAATGTGTCGTTATCTCCCATGGTAAATAAAATAGCATCAGGCTCACAAGAGTCTAGGTAGGCTTTTGCAAAATCACGTGCAGTATATCTATCGGACCTGTCATGATCGTCCCACCCCTCACTTGCCATAATTCCGGGCACAGCTATCAAACAGATGGTAGTTGTTGCAATGGCAACAGCATTCCCCGAGGCAAATGTTCTTAGTTTTTCGATGATGGCCAATACGCCTAAACCAATCCATAGGGCATAGGCGTAAAAAGAGCCCACGTAAGCATAATCTCTTTCTCTGGGTTGATAAGGGTACTGATTCAGATACACGACAATTGCCAGCCCTGTAAAAATGAATAGAAGGCTAACAATCCAAGCATCTTTATTGTTTTTTTTGTATTGATAGCTAAGACCTATGAGCCCCAAGAGGAAGGGTAGCATGTAAAAGTGATTTCTTCCGGGGTTTTTGGACTGAGCAGAGGGTAAATTGTCTTGGGGTCCTAGGCGCCATTCGTCCAAAAAGGGAATCCCTGAGATCCATTGCCCTTCTGTAATTGAACCGTGGCTTTGGATGTCGTTTTGCTTCCCTGCAAAGTTCCACATGAAATACCTGAAGTACATGTGGTTGATTTGGTAGTTAAAGAAGTAAGTTAAATTCTCTGCAAAACTTGGTTTTTTGTTTTTCCGCCCCGTGATGTTTCCCCAATCTTTGTAGGCTCTGATGTGTCGATCACTTCGACTCCACATACGTGGGAATATTCCCGAGTGCTTCTTATCAAAGTTTGGGCTGTGGTTTTTTCGTTCATCAGAAATGATATACTTACCAGATTTATCGTCTTTGGTATAAACGGGTGTCCCATCCGAGTAAGGGTTTTTCTTGTCTAATCCTGCCGTGTAATATTGTCCATAGGCGAGGGGTGTAGACCCATATTGTTCTCGATTTAGATAAGCCAGTAAACTGACAGCCTCCTCAGGGTTGTTTTCATCAATGGGGGTGTTGGAGTTAGACCGAATAACAAGTACTGAAAAAGAGGAATAACCAATGAGTATGAATGTTATTGCTAAAATGGCTGCATGAGCTAAGTCTTTCCCATGCTCTTTAGCTTTCTTCAGACCAAACACGATCAAAGCAACGAGCGCTGCGATAAAGAAAATGGTTCCGCTGTTAAATGGGAGCCCTAAATTATTAACAAAGATTCTTTCGACAACACCCAACCATTTCACGATTTGTGGGATTAATCCAAAAAAGATGAACCCAAGAATGACAATGGATACGATCCCAGTGGCGATGAACCCCTTTTTTGTAGTCTTGTATTTTTTGAAATAATACATGTACACAATGGCAGGAATAGCGAGTAGGTTAAGCATGTGAACACCAATGGATAGCCCGATCAAATATGTGATTAATATGAGCCATCTGTTTGCTGATTCTCCTTCTCGATCATACTCATCATCCCATTTTAAGGCAGCCCAAAAAACAAGTGCTGTAAAAAAAGAAGACATGGCATAAACTTCGCCTTCTACTGCGGAGAACCAAAAAGAATCCGAAAAAGTATAGGCAAGCGAGCCGACTAAGCCAGCGCCCATGATTGAAATGATTTGACTTCCTGATTCAATTTTACCAAGAATTCTTTTTGAAAACGCCGTGATGCTCCAAAACAAGAATAAGATGGTGAAAGCGCTACAAACAGCAGACATGAGATTCATCATGTAGGCAACTTTAGTGGTGTCTCCCATCGCGAAATTAGCAAATATATTCCCCAACAAAAGGTAGGTTGGAGCCCCTGGAGGGTGACCTACTTGTAATTTATAAGCTGTGGCAATATATTCTCCACAATCCCAAAAGCTTGTGGTAGGCTCTAGCGTTAAAACATAGACGCTAAGGGCAATTAAAAAGGTAATCCAACCGAGTACGTTATTGATTTTTTGATACTGCATTTTATCAGACTTATTAAATTACATACAATGTACCGCGAATGTATAAAAAAATTTGGTGCACTTTTTTTGATTCAGCGAATGATTGAAGTTTAGTGTTTGGGGGGATAAAACTTTATCAATTCTTTTTTGTTGTTTTTTGTGCTAAGTGAAAAAAAAGAAATAAATTTGCACCGCATTTGTCCGATGGTGTAACTGGCAACACGTCTGTTTTTGGTACAGAAGAGTCTAGGTTCGAGCCCTAGTCGGACAACAAAGCTTAAGCCCCGACACTTGTCGAGGCTTTTTTTCTTTTTACCCTGGTTGCAGTCATCAAAGCGCCAATCTTAATGTCGCTAAATCAATGCAGTAGCTGTCATCAGGATTCTAAATGTTGTAGAGTGTTTTAGAGCTTTTAGAGCGATTATAAAATACGATCTGTTGGTGATTGGAAAGAAAAATGTATATATTTGCACTGTATTTACGGTGAAAGATAGGAGGGGACGGAGAGTCCCCTCTTTTTATACTTAAGATATTGAAGGAGAAAGTACAACAGTTAATTGCAGAAGGAATTGAGGGAACAGACATCTTTGTTGTTGAGCTGACCTTAAGTACTAGCAATGATATTAAGGTTCTACTAGATAGTGATACCGGTTTGACGCTAGCTGATTGTAAAAAAGTAAGCCGCGCTATTGAGTTTAACCTTGATAGAGAAGAAGCAGATTTTTCTTTGACGGTTGCATCTGCAGGTATCGGAGAGCCATTGGTTTTGCGTCAGTACATCAAAAATGTAGGTCGTAAAGTGAAAGTTACGCTTCATGATGGAGAAGTCATAGAAGCCAAGATGAACGCTGCAGATGACCAATCGATTCAGCTTGAGTGGAAATCAAGAGAAGTGAAACCCACAGGTAAGGGAAAAATTACTGTCGTGAATAAACGCACGATAGCACATAGTGAAATAAAACAAACAATAGTGTTAATTACATTTTAAGTGAAGTGAAATGGAGAATTTAGCTCTTATAGATTCGTTTGCAGAGTTTAAGGACGATAAGAATATCGACCGAGTAACGCTGATGGGGATTATTGAGGATGTTTTCAGAAACATGATTATTAAAAGATACGGATCCGACGATAATTTCGACATCATCGTAAACCCAGACAAGGGAGATTTAGAAATTTGGAGGAACCGTATTGTTGTTAAGGATGATGGAGTTGAAGATGATAATGCCGAAATTGCTTACACAGATGCTGTAAAAATCGAACCTGATTTTGAAGTTGGTGAAGAAGTTTCGGAAGAAGTACACTTGATTGACTTCGGTCGACGTGCAATTTTGTCTCTTCGCCAAAACCTGATCAGTCGAATACAAGAACATGACAACACAGATCTTTACAACCGTTATAAAGAACTGGTTGGCGACATTATTTCAGGTGAAGTTCATCACATTCGTAACCGAGAAGTCATCATCATAGATGATATGGACAATGAAGTGATACTTCCAAAAGACCAACAGATTCGTTCTGATTTCTTCAGAAAGGGTGACACCATCCGTGGAGTTGTTAAAGAAGTTCAACTAAAAGGTATGAAACCTCGTATTGTTTTGTCTCGAACATCTCCTAAGTTTCTTGAACGTTTGTTTGAGCAAGAAATTCCTGAAGTTGCTGATGGGTTAATCATTGTAAAACGTGTTGAGCGGATACCTGGTGAGAAAGCAAAAGTAGCGGTTGAGTCATACGACGAGCGCATTGATCCTGTAGGAGCATGTGTTGGTATGAAAGGCTCTAGAATTCATGGAATTGTAAGGGAGCTTGGTAATGAAAATATTGATGTAATTAATTACACCAGTAACAAATCACTATTTATATCAAGAGCTCTAAGTCCTGCTAAAGTTTCATCCATCACCCTTGATGATGACAACAATCGCGCAGAAGTTTTCTTGAAGCCAGACCAAGTGTCTTTAGCCATAGGTAGAGGTGGAAGTAATATAAGACTGGCAGGAGCAATTTCCGGCTATGAAATAGATGTTTACAGAGATGTAGACGATACTGAAGATGTTGCATTAACAGAATTTGTTGATGAAATTGACGGTTGGATTATCGATGAATTAAAGACTATTGGTTGTGATACAGCAAAGTCTGTTTTAGAACTTTCGGCTACTGAATTAGCAAAGCGTACTGATTTAGAGGAAGAAACAATCAAAGAAATTCAAGCGGTTCTTAAATCTGAATTTGAAGATTAAATCGCAGGAATTGCAATAAACAAAAACGCTACAAGATAACGATCAAGCATGAGATTAAGTAAGGTTGCAAAAGAATTAAATGTCGGTATTGCGAACGTCGTAGACCATCTAGCCTCTAAGGGTATAGAGATCGACGGACGTCCAAATACCAAAATCACTCCAGAAGCTTATGAGTTGTTGAAACAGCAGTTTATGGCTGATGTTGAGCAACACAAACGCTCACTCGAAGTTGCACAAGAGAGGCTTGAGGAGAAAGAAGCTATAAAAGCTTCTGTTGCTGTCAAGTCTTCTCAAAAAGAAGAAGTGATCAAGGCAAAATCAGATTTAACTGGCCCAAAGATGGTTGGAAAAATTGATGTAGAACCTACAAAAAAGACTGCTGTTAAAGAAGAAGTTCCGACCCCTGCTGATGTTGCCAAACCCGCAACCAAACCGGCCGCATCTGAGGAAAAAACTTCATCACCAGTAACGAAAGAAGAACCATCTAAGGGGATTATTTCTAAGGAAGTTCCGAAAAAAGAAACGCCTAAACCAAAGAAGAAAGAGGTTATAAAGGCCAAAGGTGCCCTATCAGGTTCTGGGCCAAAACAAGTTGGGAAGATTGATGTAAATAACCCAGTAAAAGCTAAAAACATCACTGAGGTGAAAGTTGAAAAGCTAAACAAATTAGAAGAACAACCAAAACAAAAGGCTGCAGAGGTTAAGCCAAATGAAGTTTTAAAGGGGAGATCTAAAACACTTACCGGTCCTAAACTTACGGGTCAGGTCATTGATTTAAGTCAATTTGCAAAACCAAAAAAGAAAGTAGCTTCATCTAGCAATCCAGCCGGGAACAAAGACAATAAGAAGAAAAGAAAAAGGATTAACCAAGGGCCAAGTACTGCAGGTAAACCTGCTCGGCCAAATCATAAGCCCGGAGGAAACAAAGGTAGAAAGCCTAAAGTTGCCAAGGTAGAGCCTACTGAGGAAGAAATCCAAAAGAAAATTGCGGAAACCCTAGATAAACTTACAGGGAAAGGAAAATCTAAGGGAGCCAAGCACAGAAGGTCTAAGAGAGATGATCGCCGTGAGCAAGATGTCAAGGATCAGATTCTAGCGGACGAAGCAAGTAAAGTCGTTAAGGTAACAGAATTCGTTACTGTAAATGAGCTTGCAACAATGATGAATGTTCAGGTTACTCAAATTATATCATCTTGTATGATGTTGGGGATCATGGTAACCATGAATCAACGTTTGGACGCAGAAACATTGACAATCGTTGCCGATGAGTTTGGTTACGAGGTTGAATTCGTTAGTGCAGAAGTTCAAGAGTCAATCATTGAACACGATGATAATCCGGAAGACTTAACTGCCCGATCACCAATTGTAACTGTAATGGGGCACGTAGATCACGGTAAAACATCACTGTTAGATTATGTTCGTCATGCAAATGTGATTGCAGGTGAAGCCGGAGGTATCACACAGCACATAGGAGCCTATGAGGTAGCGTTGAAGAGTAGCAAACGTATCACCTTTATTGATACACCGGGTCACGAAGCTTTTACCGCCATGCGTGCCCGTGGAGCTCAAGTTACCGATATTGCAATTATTGTTATTGCAGCAGATGATGAGATCATGCCTCAAACAAAAGAGGCGATATCACATGCTCAAGCCGCTGATGTTCCGATCGTCTTTGCGATCAATAAAATAGATAAGCCTAACGCAAACCCAGAAAAGATTAAGGAGCAATTAGCTGCTATGGATTTACTGGTTGAGGATTGGGGGGGTAAGTTTCAATCTCATGATGTTTCGGCAAAACAAGGACAAGGTGTTGAAGAGTTACTTGAAAAGGTGATGTTGGAAGCTGAAATGTTAGATTTAAAAGCAAATCCTGATAAGCCAGCCATTGGTTCTATCATAGAAGCATCACTTGATAAGGGGAAAGGTTATGTAACCACGATGCTTGTTCAAGCAGGGACTCTGAGAGTTGGTGATTTCTTGCTTGCAGGTCATTATACGGGTAAAGTAAAAGCGATGTTCAATGAGCGTGGTCATAATGTTGATATAGCAGGACCATCTGCGCCCGTGAGTATTTTAGGTTTAAGCGGTGCACCCCAAGCTGGAGACAACTTTAATGTGATGACTGATGAGCGTGAAGCAAAATCGATCGCCTTAAAGAGAACACAGTTGCAGCGTGAACAGTCGATTAGAACACAAAAACATCTTACACTTGATGAGATTGGTAGACGTCTTGCTCTTGGCGACTTTAAAGAGTTGAATGTTATTTTGAAGGGTGATGTTGATGGATCTATAGAAGCTCTTTCCGATTCACTTCAGAAATTATCTACCGATTCCATTCAGGTAAATATCATTCACAAAGCCGTAGGTCAAATTTCAGACTCGGATATTTTATTGGCGACTGCTTCGGATGCCATTGTGATTGGATTCCAAGTTCGTCCGTCTATATCTGCACGTAAACTGGCAGAGAAAGAGCAAATCGATATTCGCTTATATTCCATCATATACGATGCGATTAACGAGGTGAAAGAAGCGATGGAAGGGATGTTGTCTCCGGATACCAAAGAAGAAATTGTTTGTAATATTGAAGTTCGTGAAACCTTCAAAGTATCCAAAGTAGGTACGATTGCTGGTTGTTACGTCTTAGATGGTAAAATTACTCGTAATACAGATGTTCGTCTTATTCGTGACGGGGTTGTAATTTACACAGGAGGATTGGGATCTTTAAAACGATTTAAAGATGATGTTAAGGAAGTTACTAAGGGCTACGAATGTGGTTTGAACATCGATAAATTCAACGATATTAAAATCGGAGATATTGTAGAAGGTTTCGAACAAATTGAAGTAAAGAAAACTCTTTAATGCTCAAAAAACACACAAAAAAAATCCGCTAAGAGCGGATTTTTTTTTGCGATTACAATTTATCAATCGATATGTATTCTTCAAAGATGAAGGCATCTTTAAAGTGTTTTTTATATTTTTTCAGAGTCTTTTCGGCGTTTAAACGTGTACGAAAAGCATCAACCTTTGTTTTGAAATAAGGCTGTTCGTAGGATGTTTGAGCTTTAAGGTTGGGGTAGATTTCATTAAATCGTTCTTGAGCCTGTTTTGACCCATTTCTGTTCCCCGAGTATATTTGTACTCGATACACACGTACTGTGTTTTTGTTGTTTCTTTTTTGTTTCTCTAACAAATCGTCAACACGATTCGTGTTGACATAGTTCAATACTGACTCCAAGGAGTCTTGCATTTCAACAGGCCAATTTTTTTGTGTGCTTTGCCCCATAGAACTTATGTGTACGCAGAACGCTAAAACAAAAAAGGGTTTAATCATCATGATCTTTTATTTTGAACAAATGTAAACAAAATGAAAAACTCTCTAAACATCCAATTTAGAATCGTTATAAACTATTGAAATTGTTTCGTTCTGTTATTGGCTGACGTATGAATATATTATTTTTGCATTCTATTAATTAGGCTACTTAAATTGTTACAAAGAGCGTATTATTATGACAAGTCAACATTGTAAGTCAAACGGTAGAAAGAAATTAAGTCTTTTTGCCTTGTTATTTTTCACCACAATCCACTTTGGGTTTGCCCAATCTTTGGACCTTGGAGAAGAGTTATTTTCAAGTAACTGTGCATCATGTCACTATCTAGGACCTGAAAGTAAGAAGTTAATTGGTCCAGGTTTAGGTGATCATACGCTTGAAGAATATTCTACGGAATGGTTGTATTCTTGGATTCGAAATTCGGCTGAGCTTATAGCCAGCGGAGACGAAGCAGCTATCGCTGTTTACGAGGAGTACAACAAGTCTGCGATGCCAGCATTTCCTTATTTTTCTGATGAGGATTTAGATAACGTATTGGCTTATATTGAAGCTGGCCCTGCAGAAGTTGTTGTAGAAGCAGCAGATGCTGGCGTAGAAGGAGAGGCTTCATCTGCTTCGAATACGATGGTTATACTCATCGCTGTTCTAGTGACTCTATTACTTTTTGCATTTGTTTTAGCACGAATAAAAAATGTTCTTAAAGAGATTAAGGGGCAGGAGACAAGTAGCTTGTTGCAAAGTGCAATAATATGGTTGAAACAGACACCAATAATTATTGCTTTGTTCTGCATATTTGTGATACTTTATGCATTAGGCGGTGCTTGGGATGGTTTGTTAACGGTTGGAGTTCAGAAAGGATACCAGCCAGAGCAACCCATTGCTTTCTCTCACAAAATTCACGCAGGAGAAAACGGAGTTGACTGTAATTACTGTCACAGTGGAGCTCGACACAGTAAAAGTGCAGGGGTGCCATCTGCAAATGTTTGTATGAATTGTCATACTTACATTAAAGGTGAATCCGAAAATGGACAACAAGAGATTGCCAAGATATACGATGCGATAGGTTTCGATCCGGAAACTCGAACTTATATTGAAGGGTACGAGCAAAAACCAATCAAGTGGGTACGTATTCACAACCTTCCTGACTTAGCATATTTTAATCACTCACAACACGTTAATGTTGCAGGAGTGGAATGTCAAACTTGTCACGGCCCTATCGAAGAGATGGAGGTTGTAGAACAGTACTCATCCTTAACGATGGGTTGGTGTATAGACTGTCACAGAGAACACAAAGTAGACACTGCGAATGCCTACTATCACGACCTTAACGAAAACTGGGTTGAGAAATATCATGGAGATGATATTTCGGTTGATAAAATTGGTGGACTGGAATGTGGTAAGTGTCACTACTAATTAGAAAAGGAAATAATTAAGATGGCTACAAAGAAAACATATTTCCAAGGTTTAGGTGAATTAGCGAACAATCCAGAATTGGAGCAGTTCCAAGAAAGAGAATTTGCCGAGAAATTGCCTACAGAAGCTTTTTTAGGCGATGAAGAAAAACTATCAGAGTCTTCAACATCGCGTCGTGATTTTTTGAAGTTTTTAGGTTTTAGTACCGCAGCTGCTTCATTGGCAGCCTGTGAGGCGCCCGTTCAAAAAGTAATCCCATTTGTTGTAAAACCGGAGGAGACTATCGCAGGTAACGCGAATTGGTATGCTTCTAGTTTCTATGATGGTAATGATTTTGCGAGTTTATTGGTAAAGACTCGTGAAGGTCGCCCAATTTTTTTAAAGTCGAATGATTTGACCCAAGTAGGCGGTATATCCGCACGTGTTCAAGCATCCGTTTTGAATTTGTACGACTCTGCTCGTTTAAAAGAACCTTCTGAAAACGGTCAGAAAACATCATGGAGAAAAGCTGATAGAGCGATTGTAAAAGGTCTAAATGCCGCAAAAAATTCTGGAAAACAGATTGTTTTGTTAAGTTCTTCCATCGTATCCCCATCGACAAAAGCGGTAATTAAAGAGTTTGCTTCAAAGTATGGGGCTAAGCACGTAAGTTACGATCCACTCTCAGCATCTGCTATGCTGGATGCGAATAAGGATAGTTTTGGTGTAAGAACACTTCCTACCTATCATTTTGATAAAGCGAATGTGGTTGTTTCTTTTGCAGCAGATTTCATTGGCGATTGGTTAGACTCAGGTCATGGTAAAGATTACGCTGCAAAGCGAAATCCGAATGCAAGTCCAATGTCTCGTCACTATCAATTCGAGTCAAACTTATCTTTAACCGGTGCAAATTCTGATTACAGAACTCCTGTTAAGGCTTCTGAGCTTGGAGTTGCTTTGGTTACTCTATACAACCTTATTGCTAAAAAAGCTGGAGCGAAACTTGTAAAAGCACCCGTATCAGATTACAACACTCAATTGCAAAAAGCGGCAAATGACCTGTGGGATGCCAAAGGTAAATCCCTAGTTATAGCCGGTGGAAACGATAAAGATATGCATACAGTCGTTAATGCGATTAACGATTTGTTAGGAAACAACGGTAAGACCATCGATTTCAAAAAACGATCTTACCTCAAGCAGGGTAATGATGCTGACGTTGCTACATTACTAAGTGATATGAAAGCAGGAAAAGTAGGAGCATTAATCACATACAATGCCAATCCAGTTTATAATTTAGCTGATGGCGCTGCTTTTTCGGAAGCCTTGAGTAAGGTTGATTTGTCTGTGTCTTTTGGTTCAAAGAATGATGAGACCACTTCACTTGTTGATTATGTTTGCCCTGATCACAACTACTTAGAGAGTTGGAGTGATGCCCACCCTTACACGGGTGTCTATGCTTTGGTGCAACCCACCATCAATCCATTGTTCAATACCAGACAAGCGCAAGCTTCTTTAATGTCTTGGACCGGTCTTGGAGACGATTTCTATTCCTATGTGAAGAATTATTGGAACCGTTATATTCTAGGTTCTACTTCGTGGAACTCAGCGTTGCATGATGGGTTACATATTTCAAAATCTACCGAGAGATCATTAAATCGAAGAGGTTCAATTGTTAATGCGACCAAAGCACTAAACAATTTATCTTCTGATTCAATCGATTTGGTATTGTATTCGAAAACAGCTATCGGCTCAGGTGAATACGCCAACAATCCATGGTTACAAGAACTTCCGGATCCTATTTCTAAAATGACTTGGGATAACTACTTAACGGTATCTCCTCGTTTTGCCAAAGATTTAGGCTTAACCAACGATTATGTTTCCAACGGAGCATTGAATGGAGATGTTGTTGATTTAACAGTCAACGGAACAACCCTAAGAGTTCCTGTGTTGATACAGCCTGGTCAGGCATACAAAACGTTAGGTTTGGCTCTTGGTTACGGACGTCAAGGTGCAGGTAAAGCCGGTGACGGTGTAGGTGTTAATGCATCGGTTCTCGCTAATGACTTTAACACCACGATTTCTGGTGCCACGATTACTAAAGTAGAAGGAGAAGTTCATGAGTTTGCATGTACTCAACTTCATCACACCATGATGGGTAGAGATCGAATCGTAAAAGAGACGACGCTTGATGCTTATCAAATAGATCCTCGATCGGGTAACCAACAGATGATTCTTGAGACTCATAAAGGACCTTTAGAGCCTGAAAAAATTACACTGTGGGAGGAACATGATAGAGATGTTCACTGGTGGAACTTATCTGTAGACTTAAATGGATGTACCGGTTGTGGAGCTTGTGTTATTGCCTGCCATGCAGAAAATAATGTTCCCGTAGTTGGAAAAGAAGAAATTCGTCGATCACGAGACATGCACTGGTTGAGAATTGACCGTTATTATTCAAGTGACATGACAGATGAACGTGCAGAGGAAGAAGATGTTTCTACCATTGACAAGTACTTGGCTATGGAAGTAGCTTCTGAAGCAGAGTCTTTGGAAGTCGTATTCCAGCCGGTCATGTGTCAGCACTGTAATCATGCACCTTGTGAAACGGTTTGTCCAGTTGCTGCGACTACGCACTCTAGAGAAGGATTGAATCACATGACTTACAACCGATGTGTGGGTACGCGTTATTGTGCAAATAACTGTCCTTACAAAGTACGTCGATTCAACTGGTTCAACTATTCCGAAAACGATCAGTTTGATTTCTATATGAATGATGACTTAGGTAAGATGGTGTTGAACCCTGATGTTGTTGTTCGTTCACGTGGTGTCATGGAAAAATGTTCTATGTGTATTCAAATGCTTCAAAAAGTGAAGTTAGATGCCAAGAAAGATGATAGAAAACTTCGTGCAGGTGAAGCACAAACAGCGTGCTCTATAGCATGTGATACAGGTGCCTTAACTTTCGGAGATGTTTTGGATGAAAAATCTGAAGTATATACGGAGTCTAAGAGCCCAAGAGCATACCACTTGTTGGAAGAGTTAAATACACAACCTTCCGTATGGTATCAAACAAAAGTACGTAACAAAGGATAAAATTTAATTAGATAGACAAATGCATTACGAATCTCCAATTAGAGAGCCACTTATCCTAGAGGATAAGACGTTACACGACATCACAGAAGATGTGGCTCGTCCAATAGAAGGTAAGGCTAACAAATGGTGGTGGGCATTATTCTTATTTGCACTAGCAGCATTTTTGTGGGGTGCCGGGTGTTTGGCTTACACAGCTGGAACAGGTATCGGTGTCTGGGGACTTAACAAAACAATCGGTTGGGCATGGGACATTACCAACTTCGTATGGTGGGTAGGTATCGGTCATGCCGGAACGCTTATTTCGGCTGTATTGTTACTATTTCGACAAAAGTGGCGTTTATCAATAAATCGCTCCGCGGAAGCGATGACAATTTTTGCAGTTGTGCAGGCAGGATTATTCCCAATCTTTCACATGGGTAGACCATGGCTAGCCTACTGGGTTTTGCCATTGCCAAACAACTTCGGTTCTCTATGGGTTAATTTTAACTCTCCACTCCTTTGGGACGTATTTGCAATTTCGACGTATTTGACCGTTTCCTTAGTGTTTTGGTACATGGGGTTGATTCCTGATTTTGCCATGATTCGCGATAGAGCAGTAAAGCCTTTGGCAAAGAAAATTTACACCATTTTATCTTTTGGATGGTCAGGTAAAGCAAAGCATTGGCAACGATTTGAAGAGCTTTCATTGGTACTTGCAGGGTTGGCTACACCACTTGTCCTTTCGGTACACACAATTGTATCTATGGATTTTGCTACTTCCGTTATTCCGGGATGGCATACAACGATTTTCCCTCCCTACTTTGTTGCTGGAGCAATATTCTCCGGATTTGCTATGGTTCAAACCTTGCTTTTGGTGATGAGAAAAGTAGTTCACATGGAAGCATACATTACCATCAAACATATTGAGTACATGAATATTGTAATCATGGTAACGGGATCGATTGTAGGTGTTGCTTACATCACTGAGTTATTTATTGCATGGTATTCGGGCGTTGAATTTGAGCAATACGCCTTCCTCAACAGAGCAACAGGGCCCTACTGGTGGGCCTATTGGGCGATGATGACTTGTAATGTGTTTTCTCCTCAGTTCATGTGGTCTAAGAAATTAAGAACCAGCATTGGGTTTACCTTCTTTATTTCCATTGTGGTAAATATTGGAATGTGGTTCGAACGTTTTGTAATTATCGTAACGTCTCTTCACAGAGATTATCTTCCGTCTTCGTGGACGATGTTCTCTCCAACGTTTGTAGATATCGGTATTTTTGTCGGTACGATAGGATTCTTCTTCGTATTGTTTTTACTGTACGCAAGAACTTTTCCGGTTATCGCTCAGGCAGAATTGAAAACGATTGTTAAGTCATCAAGTTCTCAAAGTAAAAATAAGAGTCATGAGTAAAAAAGTAATTTACGGAATCTACGATGATGACGATGTGATCTTGAAAGCGGTAAAAGACATCCGCGAAAAAGGGATTAACATCGATGAGGTATATTCACCATTTCCAATACACGGTCTTGACCATGCTTTAGGCTTAAAGCCTACACGTTTGGCAATTACTTCATTCATATACGGATGTACAGGTTTATTCCTTGGTATGTTAATGATGTGGTATATGATGATTCAGGATTGGCCAATGATTATTGGAGGAAAACCTAATTTTACGTTTATTGAAAATTTACCAGCGTTTATCCCTATTGGATTTGAGTTGACTGTTTTTTTTGCAGCTCACTTAATGGTTTTAACTTACCTCATACGCTGTAAATTATATCCTGGTTCTAGTGAAACTAGTCCAGATCCAAGAACGACCGATGATATGTTCTTGATGGAAATTGAAGCCCATGGAAATGAGGCTGAAATTATCGCCTTGATCAAAGAGACAGGAGCGGTAGAAGTGAAAGAAGAAAAAATCGCCTAACCGATCTACAGCATGAAAAAAGTAAACAAGATCGCATCTTTAGCTCTAGCAACAGTAATGGCTACCCTGATACTACAGTCCTGTGGTGCTGAGGGTAATCATCCCGGTTATGAGTTCATGCCAAACATGTACCGTTCGGCATCTTACGACACCTATACAGAGAATCCTGTTTTTGAAAATGGAATTACTTCTCAGTTACCCGTTCAGGGTACCATTCCTAGAGGTTTCGTTCCTTTTGAATATGAAAATACAACAGAGGATTACCTCAAGGCTGGTCGTGTATTGAAGAACCCAATTGCTTTGGATGATAAAATACTTGACGAGGGAAAACAATTGTACCTGATGTTCTGTCAACATTGTCATGGAGAAAATGGAGACGGTAAAGGTTCTATAAGTCACCCTGTGTATGGTGGAATTCCTTCATACAGTGATGATCTAGCGCCAAGACGAACAGGTTCTTCCATGAGTGAGCTCAAGAGTGGCCATATTTTCCATGCACTTACTTACGGTTTAAATGCTATGGGGCCTCACGCCAGTCAATTAACCAAAGAAGAACGTTGGAAGATTGTACACTACGTACATGAACTACAAAACGGATCAAATTAATAACCTTAACAAGAAAGCGAACCATGTATACGGTTACAAAAAATACAAAGCTTATTTCCTTGGTATTAATGCTTACAGGTGTTTTTGCCTTGGGTTACGGCTTTATTAAGGGAGCAGGACATCATACTGATGAAGAAATTACACTCCAGGTAACAACCTTTGCCGGTGCGATAGCACAAGAAGTTTCTGATGGAGTTAGCGAATCAGCTGCGTCTAATTACGCCTCATTGTTTCACAAAATTGAAGATGAGTTTCATTTATATTTTTCAGAAAAAGAAATTTATGAAGCTCAGGATGTAAATGATGTCGTTCATGCAACCATACATGCGCTGCACGCCAAAAGTCAAAGACCATGGTCTAGCTTACTTGTTGCTGCGATTTTCTTTTTAGGTGTATCGTTATTATCCGTCTTTTTCTTAGCACTACAATATGTAGCTGAAGTTGGGTGGTCAGTCGTCCTTAAAAGAGTGTTAATGGCTGTTGGTACATTTTTACCCTACGTTGCGGTTGTCATATTTATAATCATTTTAACAGCCGGTTTCCATTTATTTGGGAACCATACCTACCACTGGATGGCTGAAGGGATTATGAATCCTGATAGTGCAAACTATGATGCAATTATTGCGGGTAAAGAAGGGTATTTGAATTTTGGGTTCTTCTTTGTGAGAGCTTTGATCTACTTTGCAGGTTGGTTCTGGGCACTTAAGAAGTTAATCAGTCTTTCGCTACAGGAAGATATTGACGGTGGTGTTGGCTATTATGCAGCGAGTAAAAAGGTTTCCGCTATTTTCTTGGTTTTCTTTGCTGTGACCTCCTCTATGTTGGCTTGGGATTGGATTATGTCTATTGATACGCACTGGTTCTCCACATTATTTGGTTGGTATGTTTTCTCAAGTATGTTTGTAACCGCATTGGTTGTTGTTTTCATGCTTGTTGTTCATTTAAGAAATCAGGGGCAATTGAAGCTTGTAAACGACAGTCATATCCACGATTTAGGTAAATTTATATTCGCATTTAGTATATTTTGGACCTACCTATGGTTCTCTCAGTTTATGCTCATCTGGTATGCAAACATTCCTGAAGAAGTTACGTATTACATTGCGCGTTTTGATGAATATAAAGTGCCGTTTATCACTGCCTTGGTATTGAACTTTGCCGTGCCTATTGTAATGCTGATGAGTCGTGACTCCAAAAGGTTGCCGGGTACCGTAATAACCATAGGTTCAATTGTGCTTGTCGGTCACTACTTAGATTTCTTTGTGATGATTATGCCAGGTACCGTGGGTAGTCATTGGCACATAGGTTTTGTTGAAATAGGTACTTTCCTTGGTTTTACGGGCCTCTTCATTAGAGTGGTAACGAAGAGTCTTGCCAGCATGGAGTTAACGCCTAAAAACCACCCAATGCTTAAAGAGAGTAAGCATTTCCACATTTAGATAATGAATAGAACGTTACATGAAAAATAGCTTGGATTTCCATGCTATTTTTTTTTGTTAATGAATGTGCAGTTGGCAACATCTGTATGAAAGTATAGAGCATAAAAAAGCCACTTATTAAGTGGCTTTTTTCTATTAATCCCCCCCGGGATTGAGAATCATTCTCTTTCACCTATAACGGCAAATACTAATCAATATTTGCTGAATAAAAGAGATAACAAATCATTAACAATTCAGGGTTATATTTTCATGGGAACCTCCATCAAAAGGATTTTAGAATTCTCTTCAGCTTGTATTTCAATAGCATCTGTATTCCAAAGACCAAAACCATCTCTTTTCTCCAGACTTTGATTTTCTATTGTCGCTTTACCTTCGATAATAAAAGCATAGATTCCGTTTTCTGCGGATTGTATTTTGTAAGTCACTCTTTTTTTCGATTCAAATTCGCCAAGATGAAACCAAGCATTTTGATGAATCCAAACGCCTTGATCATCATTGTGGGGAGACAATATCTGATAAAATTCATTCTTTTTCTCCACATCTCTAATAGGGATTTGCTGGTAACGTGGTTCCACATTTTTCTTATTTGAGAAAAGCCATATTTGAAGCAGTTTTAAATCATCTTGCTCATGCGCGTTAAATTCACTGTGAACAACTCCTTTACCGGCGCTCATGACTTGCACATCTCCACGTGCGATAACACTGCTGTTACCCATGTCGTCTTTGTGCTTGATGCTTCCTTCTAAAGGAATGGTGATGATTTCCATATTATTATGAGGATGTGGATTAAACCCCATACCTCCGGATATGGTATCATCGTTCAGCACACGAAGTACTCCAAAATTCATACGATTTGGATTTTGGTAGTTTGCAAAGCTAAAGGTGTGGTTTACTTTTAACCATCCATGATCTGCACTACCTCGAGTATTTGCTTTATGTAAAACGCTATTCATGGTATTCATGTTAGAGTTTGGCATGTGGTTGTGGCCTAGTTTGGTTTTGGTGGATGTCTCTTTTTCATCAGAAGTAACCTTGGTGTCCGCTTTCAAAACAGAAGGAGCTACCATCGCAATCAGCGATGATAGTACTCCATTTTTTATAAAATCTTTTCGTTTCACATCTTTTCTGTTCAGCCCATCAAAATGATGATATGGAATTAAAAGTTTAGGTCGATAATCAATTCGAACTCATCATAAATCATTTTGTCGCCTAGTGATTTGAAAATACTCCCGGAACCATATTCGATTCCAAATTTAGTACGATCTATTTTCATAGATGATGTCGCTTTGTTTCCGTAAAGAGAAGTGATGAATTCAATTTTTTCGGTTTTCCCCTTGATACTTAAGTCTGCTTTTACCTGGTATGAGGTTGCATCTATTTTGGATACTTTAGTTATGTTTAATGTAGATTCAGTGTATTGGTCGGTGCCAAAAAAATCAGCAGACTTGAGGTGTCCCTCTAGTTTAGATTTATATTCTCCAGAAAGGTCTGTACAGGTCATGCTTTGCATGTCTACGACAAAGTTACCACCCACCAGTTCATCTTCGTTAAAGATTAAGGTTCCAGAGTCTAAGGAAATCAGCCCTTCATGAGCTCCTGTCACTTTGAAGCCTTTCCATACAATCTTTGCATCTTTAACTTTAACGTCTCCGTCCAGCGTATTTGCAAAACTCTGAAATGAGAAAAGAGCCAAACCAATGAAGATTGCAGAAACTATACTTTTCATGTATTTATTTCGGCCCTCATTTGCATGCGAGCCATCACAATTACCGTTTGGATCTTTTGTTTTACCACATGCACATTGTCCGGATCTTGCTGATCTTAAATTTTTCATAATCTGTTTTGTTTTTATATATTAGTTTTACAAAGTAACTAATAATAGTTTTAATAAGTTACTGTTACTTTATGGGAACTTTAAAAAACTAGTTAGTCACAAGTAACCGATGTTAAACCTTAATGTACATAAAAATGGTTTGTCTAGTAGGCGTTTTCAATGAAAAACTAGGAGGTAAATGGAAGCTTGAGATAATTTACCATCTTAGAAACCGAACCCTTCGATTTGGCCAATTGGCCGCAATCATAAATGGAATATCAAGAAAAGTCTTGACGGATCATTTAAAAGAAATGGAAAAGGATCAACTAATTTATAGGAAGGCTTATAACGAAACACCTCCAAGAGTAGAATACTCTTTGACTCCAGCGGCTAAGGATTTAGACCCTTTATTACAAAAATTAGGTGAGTGGGTGCAGAAGCATTATACGCCTGATACGGTATAGCTTAATCGAAAAGATCATTCAAAAAAAACCCTTCATACTGAAGGGTTTTTTTGAATTGTTTATTTCTTAGAAAGGAAGATCATCCTCAGGGCTCGCTGGCGCTACTGGCTCTGCATTTGGCATGTCGGTTGGTTGCATTGCCTCAACTTTTTGGATTCTCCAAGCATCTAATGTGTTAAATACTTTAACTTCAGCTGATGGATCTTTCTGCCACTCTCTACCGCGCAAATTGAAGAAAACTTCAACTTTGTCTCCAGTGCTAAATTGGTCAACCAAATTGGTTTTGTCTTGTACCAATTGAAACATCAATACTTGCGGGTATTGCTCTTCAGTTTCAATGACAAATTCTCTTTTCTTAAAGCGGTCGCTAATGACTTGCTCGTCATGAATACGCTTTACTTTTCCTTCTACAGATAAGTTACTCATTTTATACGCGGTTTAGTTTATCAATTAATAATGTACTCCAAGCTTCAGCTATTTTATTCTTTTCTAAAAGCTCTTTGGCATGCAAGTGTAATTCTTCTCTAGCTTCTTCATCATCGGTCGTGGTATGAAGAATGTGTGCGATATCGGTATTTTCTTTGTATTTGCTTACATCTTCTGTCGTGGGAAGTTTTTCAACACCCGCTAGTTTTGCCAAATCATTTCCTGATAAGATAAAACTATTGAGAATACGTTTTGGAAGGCCGTCGAACCCAATTCCCTTTTTGGACCCGGGTTTTTCTACTTTAAAAATGGACTCTCCCGAAGCTCTACAGTACCAGTTTCCACCCATACGACCCACGAGGTCAATTTTGTGAGGATCAATTTGCTTATTTGTATCAAGAACGTGCTCGGAGATGTGGATTTTCACAATCTCGCAAATCACCAAATTCCCTGCGCCACCTTCGTTGCCCATAGATATTATGTCTTGAACGACACACTCCAACTGAACGGGAGACTCTTTTACTCTTAAGGGTTTCACCTTTTCTGATGGCACAGGAGTAAATCCGCTTTTAGTAAACTCGTTCACTCCTTTACTAAAATCAGCACTGGACAGAGACATTTGCTCAACAATATTATACGACACAAGGTTTATAACAACCTCCTTGGTTTTTGAGGCATTTTCAAGCGTGTGTTTCGTGCTATTGTCTCTAGATCTTCTAGACGGAGAAAAAATGGCTATTGGTGGGTTAGCACTGAAGACATTAAAGAAAGAGAAAGGGCTTAAATTAGGCCTTTCATTTTCGTCAATAGTACTCGCCAGAGCAATAGGACGTGGCCCTACGGAACCCATTAAATATCCGTGTAATTCTTTGGTGTTTAGTTCTTTTGGATCTATTGTAAGCATATGGTCTTTATGAAGTTAACAAATGTAAGTATTTGGGGCTTGTTGTGCAATATGAAAAAAAGAATAAAACTGATTATTTCATTGCCTAAGATGAAAATAGTTATAAATTTGCAACCGCATGAGTAAAAAAGCACTCGTGTGGTTTACCGGCGGATATGGTGGAATTGGTAGACACGCTAGATTTAGGATCTAGTGCCGTGAGGTGTGTGGGTTCGACTCCCTCTATCCGCACTAAGCTCACTTTAATAAAGTGAGCTTTTTTATGTGAATTATTTTGTAGTTCTCTTTTGTCTAAGAACTTTGTTTTTAAATACTTATGTATTTTAAGTTGGTTTTTAATCAAAATCATTAGAGTAAATTTAACCCGAAATGATTCCTATGTTTAATAAAAGAAGATGACTTTATAGTTTCAGTTGATTGCTGAACTTGAAAGCATGTTCTGATCAGAAATTTAATTTTCTGAAAACTCGTTGAAAATGAAAGTTTTTAAATTTGGTGGTGCTTCGGTAAAAGATGCTGAAAGCGTAAAAAATGTTGCAAGAATCCTTACAAAGTATAAGGATGATAAACCCTTGGTTGTAATTTCTGCCATGGGGAAAATGACCAATGCACTCGAAGAAGTGGCTCGCGCATTTTATTTAAAACAAGACGATGTTTTTGATAAATTGAATTTCGTTAAAGATTTTCACAGCGATTTTTTGAAAGAGTTGTTCGATGAGAGTCATCCTGTTTTTGACGTCGTTTCAAATTTGTTGTTAGAAATAGAATGGGCCTTAGAGAATGAGCCCCGTCCTAACTATCCATTTGAATACGATCAAATTGTTTCTGTAGGAGAACTTCTCTCAACGACGATTGTGAGTGCCTACCTAAAAGAAATAGGAATCGATAACGATTGGTTGGATGCAAGAGATGTTATAAAGACGGACAACAAGCATCAGTCCGCAATCATCAATTGGGATCTCACAACCTCATGCATTAAAGATAAAGTAAACACCAATCGCCTAACCATTACCCAAGGTTTTATCGGTTGTACTTCTGAAAACTTTACCACAACTTTGGGTAGAGAAGGTTCGGATTATAGTGCGGCGATATTTGCTACGGTTTTAGAAGCAAAAAAACTAGTCATTTGGAAAGATGTCATTGGTGTTTTACATGCGGACCCTCGTTATTTTGAGGATGCTAAAAAAGTAGAAAAACTATCTTTCCAAGAGGCTATTGAATTGGCTTTCTATGGTGCGTCAGTTATTCACCCGAAGACGCTACAACCATTGAAGCGTAACCGTATTCCTTTACAGGTTCGCTCATTTATAGATCTAAACGAGAAAGGAACTTGGGTTGCTGAGGATGAAGCAACTTTCCCAGAAACATCGTTCTATATTTTGAAGAAAAACCAAACGCTGTTATCTATCTCAGCAAGTGACTTAGATTTCATCGTTGAGAATCACCTTTCCGAAGCATTTTTAACGCTGGCGAAATACAATGCGAAAGTGAACTTGGTGCAAAACTCGGCTGTATCTTGTTATTTTGCTTTAGATGTCGATGATTTACAGATTGATGCTCTTGTAGAAGAACTTTCAAAAGACTTTAGGGTGAAGTGTGTTCGCGGTTTGGATTTGATGACGGTTCGTCACTACAAAAATGAAGAAGTGGATAAAATCCTAGAAGGTAAAGACGTCTTGCTGACTCAAAAGAATAAGACTACAATTCAGGTCTTACACAAATAGGCTCCCTTTACTGCGGTATATTCGCGCTAAAAATCATGCTTTCGCAAGGGTAATTACGGAACAGTCACAAAGGATTTTTCTTTGAATGGTTTTTATACAAGCTTCAATGGTTGCTCCTGTTGTAAATACATCATCGACCAAAAGTAGGTGTTTGTTTTTGATAGATGGTTCATTTTTGAACGCAAAGGCATTCTCCACATTTTCCCATCGCTCTAGTCGATTTTTGTTGGTTTGACTTTCGGTAAATTCTTTTCGAATCAAACAGTCCGATACAATAGGGATACTTGTTTTATTCCTTATGCCTTGGGCAATTAGGAGGCATTGGTTAAATCCACGAGTTTTCATTTTTTTTGGGTGCAAGGGCACTGGAACGATGTAGTCTATTTTTTTGAAAAATGATTTCCCTAATTTAATTGCAAGCTGTTCTGCCAGAATAACAGCGAGTTTTCTTCGTTTGTGGTATTTTATCGAATGCAGTGCTTTTTGCATACCTTCTTTTTTGTTGTAGTCGTTTAAATAGGCGCCAGAAATTATTTTAAGTCGCCCCCTCAAAGCATTTTTTAGATCGGAACAATTTGCTTCTGACTCAAAGATGAGTTCATTTTCACAGGCTAAGCACAATTCATCAATGGGGGTTGTGAGTGTTTTTGAACATGCACCACAATATTTTGGGAAGAATAAATGAATGAGATCTGTTAGCATTATATCTAAAGAATGATCGTATTGATTTGTGTTTTTTATGAATGCATGCTTTTACCCGGTATGGCATTTATGAGTTTTTGAGTATACTTAGATTTTGCCTTTTCAAAGAGTTCTTCTGAAAATGCTTCTTCTTCGACAATCCCATCATTTAGGACAACGATTCGATCACAAAAGTGCTTGACCACGCTCAGGTCATGAGAGATGAATATATAACTTAATGAAAAGAGTTCTTTCAACTCGTTAAGCAGGTTAAGTACTTGGGCTTGTACAGAAACATCCAATGCTGAAACCGACTCGTCACAGATAAGTATTTCAGGCTCTAAAGCTAGAGCTCGGGCAATTCCTATTCGTTGTTTTTGCCCTCCTGAAAATTCGTGTGGATAACGTCTGAAATGCTCAGCTTTAAGACCTGTTTTTTCTAGTAGATCTATGGCTTTTTGTTTTCTTTCATGGTGATTAGCTCCGATTTGGTGTATCTGCATGACCTCAGTGATGATGTCACCAATCTGCATTTTTGGGTTCAGAGCACTCGCCGGGTCTTGAAAAATCATTTGTATCTTTTTTCTGAAACGCAAAGGATTTTTTTTGAGTAGCCATTGAACCTTTTCACCCTGATATAAAATACTGCCAGCACTTGGTTTCTCGAGCTGTATGATACACTTGCTCAGTGTGCTTTTGCCACAGCCAGATTCTCCTACAATCCCTAGGCTTTCTCCTTTAAAGAGTTTTAGACTTACGGCATCTAAAGCTTTAATTTGAGTTCCTCGTTTCAGGAACCCCTTCTCTTCGTATACCTTTGTGAGACCATTAATTTCCAAAAGAGGCTTATTTGTATAATAGGAAGCTCTTTTACGTTTTACATCATCAATATTTATTTCATTTTGAGCATAAAAGGTATCTAAGTTAAACTCAGAGTTGTCAATAAAGTCATTGACTGTGGTTAGGCTTTTAAGGTTTTTTTGAATGTCAGGTTTACAGGCTAAAAGTGCTTTTGTGTAGGGGTGTTCTGGGTTTTCAAAAAGTTCATTTTTTATTCTGTACTCTACAATTTCCCCTTCTTTCATGACGGCGACTTTGTCTGCTACATCTCTTACCAATTCGATGTCATGACTAATGAATAGACATGCCATTTGATGTTTTTTCTGAAGTCTTTTGATGAGGTTTAAAACTTCTTTTTGTACCGTTACATCCAGTGCTGTTGTTGGTTCATCGGCAATGAGTATTTTCGGCTCACATGAGAGGGCCATGGCAATCATCACTCTTTGTTTTTGTCCTCCGGAAAGCTGATGAGGGTATGAGGAATAGATGCGTTCTGTGTCGTGAAGCTCAACAGATTCAAACCATTCCAAACAACGTTTTTTAATGGCTTTAGGCTCTAAATTTAGATGGGTTTGGATCGCCTCAGAAATTTGTTTTCCACAGGTCATGGACGGATTTAGTGCCGTCATGGGTTCTTGAAAAATCATGGCGATTTCTTTTGTTCGATAGCCCTGCATTTCTTTTTCGGACAAATTGTGAATTCCAATTTTTTCTTCCCCCTTTAGATACCAAATTTCGCCCTGGTCAATGTGTGATTTCATGTTTGGAATCAATTGCATACTGGCCAGACTGGTAAGCGACTTCCCAGAACCCGACTCTCCTACCAAAGCCAACATCTCTCCCTGACGTAGAGATAAATTTACCGAATGCAGTACTTGGGTTCGTTGTTCTCCTTCCCCAAAGGATATGGATAGGTTGTTTATATGTAGTAGTGTTTGACTGATGGTTTTGTGTTTGGGATTGGAAGTTAAAGATTAAAAGTTGGAAACTGAAATAAATGATGGTGACGATTCGATGTTTTGAACGAATGATTCAAAAACTAAAAGAAACTTGCTCGTCCTTAATGAGCTGATCATTTCGGAATTTCATGAATATTTGTGCGGTCGCTAAAACGTCCTTTTCACAGTATTTAGCGATTCGTTTTAGATCATTTTGCTCCCAGTACACAGAACTTACTTTACTTCCATCGATATCGACCTTCGGTGTAGGAATGTCCAGGATGGCACACAACAACTTGATGGAGGTGTAGTGTTTGTAATCCCCAAACTTCCAGAGTTCCATGGTGTCTAGATGTTGGATCTCCCAGGGCTTCTTGCCAGCAATTTGTAATATTGAGGGTAGGGGAATGCCGTGGATAATCATTCGTCTACAGATATAGGGGAAGTCGAATTCTTTTGCATTGTGCCCGCACAAAACCTGTTCTTTGTGATTGAAATATTTGCCATTGAGCATCTCTGCAAACTCTCCCAACACCAGAGCCTCATCGTGGTTGAAAAAGGAGCGCAGGCGAAAATTTTTCATGCCATCGGCATAATGAACAAAGCCTACTGATATGCATACAATTTTCCCAAATTCAGCCAGAATCCCGGCCCTTTCAGCATAAAAGTCTTTGGGCGTGATTTCCTCTTTGCGCTGCCATTTGGTTTTTTCAGCCCAAAGTGTTTGCATACTCTCGTTGAGCTCTTCGTATGTTGCTGTTCCGCTAACAGTCTCTATGTCAAGGAAAAGTATGTTTTGGATGTCTATCGCATTCATGATTAAATTATCTATGAGAATCTATTTGGATATTTTATTTGTTGATTGTTGTATGATTTCAGATATCGTATTGTTCGATTATTTTTTCAATATAGAAGATGAGGTCCTTGGGTTGGTCCTCCAATTTTTTCTCTTCTTTGTGCCCCAATCTAACAGCGACTAGGTTTAATTTTGGGATGTTAATTACATATTGCCCGTTGATGCCACTCATGCAAAATACCGGATACTTATATTCGGTGTTGTAAAGCCACCAAGAATAGCCATATTGTTCATTAAGGCTTGCTTTTAGAGATGTTGCTACATAGGTACTATCGACAATTTGTTGTCCTTTCCATCGACCATCATTTAAGTAAAGATGACCAAATCGCGCAAAGTCTAGGGCATTTGAGTTGAAACAACAATAGGCTTTTTCAACGCCGTTTTCATGATCTAACATCCATAGTGCATCATCGCTAGCTTGTAACGGTTTCCAAAGCTTCTCAGAGGCATATTCGCTTAAACGGATACCTGTAGCACGCTCCAAGAGTATTCCTAAGACTTGGGTGTTCCCGCTTTGGTAGTTCCATTTAGCTCCTGGTTTACTGGTAAAATTAATTTGCAACAAGAGCTCTTCTAATTCTTCAGTGAGGTATGCCTCTGCAGTAATTGCCAAGGGGTTGATGTAACCCTCATTCCAATCCATGCCTGAACTCATAGTAAGTAAATCCTCAACGGTTACTTCTGAGTTGTACGGATATTTCTTGTTCTTATACTCGGGAATGAAATCAATAACTTTTTGATGGATACTGTCTATAGCCCCTTCTTCAATAGCAATTCCCACAAGCATACTTACAATACTTTTCCCAGCAGAAAAAGAGTTCGTCTTCGATGTTCTTGATCCGACCCCCCAATATTCCTCGTAGCGAATGCTATCGTCTTGGATAACAGTATAAGCAATGGATTCATTTTTTTCAAGTCTCGCTCTGAATTCCTCGCTGATTTTTTTCTGATTGTAGTCAGCTCCCAAAGGCCACTGCTCGCCATTTTCGGATGCCACTGTGCGTGTTTCAAAAAAGCTAACATCTTCAATGCTTGCTGAGGCGTTTCCTTGCATGTATCCAATTTTTATAGCTTTATACACGTATGTTTTCCCGCTTAACAGAATGTATACATTGAAGGAAATTAAAATCAATAGTATAGCTTTCAGAATGGGGGAGGCGTGTTTCATGTTTTGATTCTTGATTTTGGCGATGATATTGTCATTTTTAAGAGACTTACTCGGTCATCTCTTGTTATGGAGCCTATACAATATAAGGAATATATTGACTAATTCAAACTTTAAAGACGCTCTGGTGCGATAGGTCTTTTTAGATCAACGTCATGTCAAAAAGGAGCTCCAAGTGCTTTTTCATCTTGGTTTGTACTTCTTGCATGTCTATTGTTTGACCCAGTTCTTTTTGGAGTGATGTTACTGCCTTGTCTGTGATCCCACAGGGAATGATGTTGCTAAAGAAATTAAGGTCAGAGTTGATGTTGAAGGCAAACCCGTGCATGGTTACCCACCTGCTTGAGCGAACACCGAGGGCACAAATTTTACGCGCTTTTGGATTGTCCCAGTCCAACCAAACTCCGGTTGAACCTTGTATCCTACCTCCCGTAATGTTGTACTCTGCAAGAGTGAGTATCACAGCTTCTTCCAGGTAACGCAAATATTTATGAATGTCGGTAAAGAAATTATCGAGGTCAAAAATAGGATAGCCTACCAGCTGGCCTGGTCCGTGATAGGTGATGTCACCCCCTCGATTAATTTTGTAGAACTTTGCCCCCTTTTCAGCCAGTTGGGCTTCGTTAACCAGTAAATTTGACTGAACACCGCTTTTCCCTAGGGTAAAAACGTGATGATGTTCACAAAAAATAAGCTTGCTCTGGATTTTTTCCAAAGCAAGCTTTTCTTTTTCTCGTTTTCTATTTTCTCGTTTTACATCAATAATACCTTGAAACAATTCTTCCTGATAATCCCAGGCTTCTTTGTAGTCTATTAGACCTAGATTGATGTATTTAACGTTTTGCATTCTAATTGCTGATTGCTCATCACAAAATCACCTCTAAAGTTAAGCGATTTGATGCAACAAGTATGAACTCAATGCTTAGAACTTTGCGAGTTCTCCTTTGAGGTAGTTGATGACATCAATTTCTTCTACAACCACTCCGTTTCTTTTAGATAGGTTGAACGTTGCGTGATCACCAACATTGATTAAGTAGAAAGTTTTTTCGTACATGGTCTCACCTTTTGACCAGTACTCCATAACTGATGAAGTATACTTTGATACGACTTCGTTATTGATTTCTATACGCTTTTGGTTGCGTTTGTGATCACTTTCGTTACGGAAGAAAATCACTGCCAAATCTTCATTTTTAGTTCTCCAGCCCACCAACTCATTGTGATTCATTTCTGGAATGATGTTGTGCCAGCTCACCATTTTTGAGTTTTCCGCCAATTGTTGCGTAAATCGAACAGCCATCCCTTGGTATCCATCACATGCATATACAACAGGGACTTTACCGTACAGGTGATCCGTGATTTTTTCTGCATCTGCTTGAATTTCTTCTTGCAGGCTATCTACTAGTGCAGCAGAGTTCGTTAACTCAGCTTTAAAGCCATCACTAATCAAACCGTAGTGATTTAGAACATATAAAAGTTGTGTAATGGAATAACCCATCATGGCTCTAGGGGAATCGCCTGAAGGCAATTGAATGTAGTTGAGGTTATTTTCTTTGGCCAACTCAATTAATTGCCCACCAGAACTTACGCAAGCAATTTCAGCATTTTTTGCTTTTGCTTTGTGAAATGCTTCAATAGTTTCTTCTGTATTTCCAGAAAATGAAGAACAGATAACCAAGGTGTTTTCATTGATGTACCCCGGTAGGTCATACCCTTTGTTTGTTGCAACGGGAACCGAACATTCTTCAGCGGTAAGTTCAGATACGATTGTCCCACCAATTCCAGAACCTCCTAGACCTGTGATTAAAACACTTTCGATTTTCTTAGTGTTCTCTTTCAGTGAGGTGTTGGCTCCAATTTCGAGAGCATGTCTTAGTTGGTCTCCAAAACCAGTAATCAAATCCTTCATGATATTTTGACGCTTTAGTTAATCTGTTTTTACAGGCTGCAAAGTAACGATTTATCTTTCAAAAGTTTGGTATATTTGTCCAAATTTTAAGACATGAGTATGCAGTTATCAGAACAGGAATCGGTCCGTAGAGAGTCGCTTAAAAAGCTAAGAGATTTGGGTATCGAACCTTACCCAGCAGCAGCCTTCGACGTTAGTGCTTACACCAAAGATTGTAAGGAAAGCTTCGTGGAGGGCAAAAAGGTCTGTTTGGCAGGTCGCCTGATGAGTCGCCGAATTATGGGTAAAGCATCTTTTGCTGAGTTGCAAGATGCGGAGGGTCGTTTGCAATTGTATTTCAATCGTGATGAAATATGCACAAGTGAGGATAAGACGCTTTACAATGAAGTGTTCAAGAAATTACTTGATATGGGAGATTTCATTGGCGTAGAAGGAGAGTTGTTTAAAACTCAGGTAGGAGAAATATCTCTGATGGTAAAGACGTTCACACTTTTGTCGAAGTCTTTGAAGCCACTCCCAATTGTCAAAACAGATGACGACGGTAAAGTATATGACGCCTTTACGGATCCTGAACTCCGATACCGGCAACGTTATGTTGATTTGGTCGTTAATGAAGGAGTCAAAGAGACATTCATCAAACGCACCAAGATTATCAATAGCATGCGCGCGTTCTTTAATGAAAAAGACTATTTGGAGGTCGAAACTCCGATTCTTCAGCCGATACCGGGTGGCGCATCTGCGCGACCATTTATATCTCACCATAATGCTCTTGACATTCCTCTTTATTTGAGAATTGCCAACGAATTGTATTTAAAAAGATTGATTGTTGGAGGTTTCGATGGCGTGTATGAATTTGCGAAAGATTTCCGAAATGAAGGGATGGATCGCACGCACAATCCCGAATTCACTGTCATGGAAATCTACGTAGCTTACAAGGATTACCACTGGATGATGGATTTTACCGAGCAAATGATTCAGCGGGTTGCAATGGATGTAAATGGAGAAACAGATGTGGTGGTTGGCGATAGAAAGATCAGCTTTAAGACTCCTTTTGCTCGAGTAACAATGACGGACGCAATAAAGGAGCATACCGGAATTGATATTTCGGGTATGGATGAAATTCAGTTGAGAGAGGCTTGTAAAAGTTTAGCTATAGCGGTAGAAGACTCCATGGGTAAAGGAAAACTTATAGATGAAATCTTTGGAGAGAAGTGTGAACCGCATTACATTCAACCAACCTTCATTACGGATTATCCTAAAGAAATGTCTCCCTTGTGTAAGGTCCACAGAGATAATCCTGAATTAACAGAGCGTTTTGAGCTTATGGTAAATGGTAAGGAAATTGCCAATGCCTATTCTGAGTTGAACGATCCGATCGATCAACGTGAGCGCTTTGAAGAGCAATTGGCCTTGTCGGCCAAAGGAGATGATGAAGCCATGTTCATTGATCAAGATTTTTTGAGAGCTTTGGAATACGGTATGCCGCCTACCTCAGGTATGGGGATTGGAATTGATCGACTGACGATGTTGTTAACCAATCAGTTATCCATTCAAGAGGTGTTATTTTTCCCTCAGATGAGGCCTGAGAAATTTGACAACAAACCGACTGTTGAATTGAAAGAACATGAGAAAGTTATTTTTGACATTCTCAGTGAACGGAAATCTATGGATTTGAATGAGCTCAAAGAGCTTACTCAGTTGAGTAATAAAAAGTGGGATAAAGGAATGAAGACCTTAGGAAAACTAGGTCTTACCAAAGCAACCAAAACCGAAGATGGTATCGTCATCGATTTCGTTGAGAATTAAGAAAAACTTAAAAAGAAAAAAGCCACTTCATCAAGTGGCTTTTTTCTTTTTTTGAATTATTTGGTTTCGTGTTGAATCTTAATTGATTCCACATGAATGGCTTTGAATATTTCAGAAATAAACTCCTTGTTTAGGCCTTTTTTATTTGCTTCATCAACCATTGATGTTAAAATTTCTTCCCATCTTGAACTTTGAAGAATGGCAACATTTTCTTCACGTTTTAAGTCTCCAATGAGTTCCGAGATGTCCATCCGATTTTTTAACAATCCAATTAGGTTGTTGTCAAGAAGATCTAAATCACCTCTGTAGATCTCCAATTTTTTTTGGAATGTCTCTTTAGGGCTGTTCTCTTTTCGGATTACTAGTTCTTCTGTAATCTCATTCAACCTTGTCGGTGTAATTTGTTGTTTGGCATCACTCCAAGCATTGTCTGGGTCTATGTGTGTTTCAATCATGAAACCGTCATAGTTCAAGTCTAATGCCGTTTGAGTTACATCCAATATCGTGTCTCTTCTACCGCATATATGAGAAGGGTCTAAGATAAGAGGAAGGTCTGGGAACTCCTTTTTCAATTCAATCGCAATTTGCCATTTTGGTTTGTTGCGGTAGTTTTGGGATTTGTAGGATGAGAATCCTCTGTGTATAACACCCAGTTGAGAAATACCTGCTGCTTTGATACGCTCAACACCTCCAAGCCATAATGCTAGATCAGGATTTACGGGGTTTTTCACCAAGACAGGCTTATCAACTCCTTTTAGTGCATCTGCTATTTCTTGTACGGCAAATGGGTTTACTGTGGTTCTGGCTCCGATCCATAAAATATCTACATCGTATTTTAATGCTTTCTCAACATGATCTGCATTCCCAACTTCAGTAGTAACCTTGAATCCGGTTTCTTCGCGAACTTTTTGCAACCACGGCAATCCTTTTTCACCGACACCTTCAAATCCACCTGGACGCGTTCGTGGTTTCCAAATACCCGCTCTAAAAATATTCGTATCTGTCTTTTTTAATTCGTGTGCAGTTTTTAAAACTTGCTCCTCTGACTCTGCACTACAAGGGCCTGCGATAACAACTGGGTGTGATAAGCCCAAACTGTCTAGCCATTTTCTGTTGTTTTTCGTTATTTCCATCTTCTGTTGTTTTAATTTTTACTTATCGTTTGATTTTATCCCATCTAAAATGGTCTTGATGTAATTGGTGTTGTTCATTGTTTTGTTCAACATATCGTCATCGTTAGATTCGATAAACTTCTTGAATTCCGCCAGATTTTTAATGTATTCTTCCAGAGCGTTAACAATATTTTCTTTGTTCTCGATAAAAATAGGAGTCCATGTGTTTGCTGAACTTTTTGCCAATCGAACCGTCGAGGCAAATCCGGTGCTTGCCATGTCAAAGATAGCTTGTTCATTTTTCTCAATTCCCAATACTGTTTTACCAAGCATGAATGAACTTACGTGGGATAAATGAGATACATAAGCCACGTGGCGATCATGGTCGATCGGATTCATCATTTTTATTCGCATGTTCAATTGCTTGAACAAGCTAATGGCAAGATCTAAAGTTTCCCAATTCGTTTTTTCTGACTCGCATATGATGGCAACTTTTTCATCAAAGAGGTTTGAAATAGCTGCCTCAGGGCCTGAAAATTCAGTTCCAGCAAGCGGGTGGGCTGCCACGAAGTTTGTTCGTTTTGGGTGTGTCTTAATAAATTCGCAGATGTTATTTTTTACAGAACCTACGTCAAATACCAGTGTTTGTTCTCCAATGACATCCAAAACCTGTGCAGTTACTTCTGCTATTTTATCAACCGGAACAGCAACAATGACCACGGAAACATTCGCCAATTCTGAAAAATCAGCTTCTCTGTCGATGATTCCTAACTCCAGTGCTTTTTTGATATGATTTGGGTTTTTGTCTAAACCCAATACTTCGTATTTCAATCGCTTTTTCAAATCCAAAGCCATTGAACCCCCTATCAAACCTAAACCGATGACTGCCAGCTTTTCCATTGCTAATTTTTTAGGGTTGACAAACGATTTAACACCTCTTTAAGTAGTGTATCTGAGGTGCATAGAGACGCTCTAATGTACCCTTCTCCTTGGCTGCCAAAAATAGCTCCAGGAGTGATGAAGATTTCTTTATCGTTCAATAATTTATTGATAAACTCTTTTGAATTTTGCCCCTCCGGCAGTTTTGCCCATACAAACAATCCTCCATTTTCTTTTTTGTACGTACAATTCAGTAAATCAAAAATTTGCCAAACCATTTCTCTTCGTTTGATGTATATGGCATTAAGCCCATCAAACCAGCTGTCAGGGCTTTGAAGCGCTGCAATGGCTCCTTTTTGGATGCCTAAAAACATTCCAGAGTCCATGTTGCTTTTAACTTGCAGTATGGTTTTGATGATGGAAGATTCTCCTACAACCATCCCTACGCGCCATCCAGCCATGTTGAATGTTTTACTCAATGAGTTGAGTTCTATAGCGACATCTTCAGCTCCGTCAATATCTAAAATACTTTGCGGTTCATCATTCAGGATGAAACTGTATGGGTTGTCGTTAACAATCAAAAGTTCGTGCTTCTTTGCAAATGCAATTGCTTTTTCTAAATCTTTTTTTGATGCTGAAGTACCTGTGGGCATGTGAGGGTAATTCAACCACATGATTTTTACATGACTTAAGTTTTGCTTTTCGAGTTCCTCATAGTTGGGTTGCCAGTTGTTGGATTCATCCAAATTGTAATGAATGATATCAGCTTCCATTAAATTGGCAACTGAGGCATAGCTAGGATATCCGGGATTCGGGATTAACACGCCATCACCTTTGTTTAAGTAGGCCATAGAAATGTGCATGATTCCTTCCTTGGATCCCATCAGAGGTAAAATTTCTCCGTTTGGATCGAGTTCCACTCGGTAATGTTTTTTGTAAAACTCAGCGATAGCTATTCTAAGTTCAGGGATTCCTTGATAGCTTTGGTACTGATGAGTTCCGTCTTCAGACATGACCGTTGTTAAAGCATCTATAACTTCTTTTGGAGGAGCTATATCCGGATTACCAATTGCCATATTAATGATAGACTTGCCTTCTGCACGTAATTGCGCCACTTCTCTTAATTTCTTAGAGAAATAGTATTCTGTAACAGATTGTAATCTTTCGGCCTTTTTTATCATTATCGCTTACTTTTGGTGTATTCACCTAAAATTTTCATTGAGACAACTTTACCTTTTACTTCCTTCATTGCTTTTACGTATCCATTGTAATTACTGAAAGTAAAGTCAACAAAAAAGGCATATTTCCATGGTGTATCTATAATCGGCATGGATTGTATTTTAGTTAAGTTTAAACCGTACTTGGCTAAAATGCCTAATATTTCAGCTAGACTTCCCGCATCATTATTGGCTGCAAATTTAATGGAAGCTTTGTTAGCAACAATGCTCTTGTCAGGAATGTCGTTTTTTAAAATAAAAAAACGCGTTGCATTGTCGTTGATTGTCTGAATTTCGGTGGCTAAAATCTCTAAGTTGTATGTTTTGGCTGCCAAATCACTTGCAATGGCACCTATCCCTTTTAGGTTTTTAGCTTCAATGCGTTTTGCAACTTCTGCCGTATCTTTATCTTCAATCAATTTAATGTGCGGGTATTTTTTGAAGAATTTTCGACATTGCAGCAAGGCCATCGGATGGGAGTACACCTCATTGATGTCCTCTATAGTTTGTCCTGTTATCCCCATTAGGTTGTGGTGAATGGGTAGGTGGTGCTCGCCGCAAATATTCAATTGGTACTCATCAATGAGTGCATAATTTGGTAAAATTGCCCCGGCTATTGAGTTTTCAATAGCCATGATGAGCACATCCGCCTTATTATTAATAAGTAGATCGGGCATTTCGCTGAATAATAAACATTCGACCAAATCGATACTTTCACCAAAATATTGCTCGGCGACGATGTGGTGAAATGACCCTTTAACTCCTTGAATAGCTACTTTCATTCGATTTTTTAAACTAAAAAAAGCCTCGTTTTCATCGAGGCTTTCATGTTTTATTTTTGTAGTAAATACAAGTAAAGCCTCTATCTGTCGTAGATAAAATAAAAGCTGTTAAATGTATTTTCTAATCGGTTCATCTTTTTTTGTTTAAAATCTTAAGAACATAACCTTGTGTACGCGCGGGTTGCATTCATTCGACCAAGATATAAAATTATTGTGTTACTATGACACTAATGCAAAAATAAAAATCATCGGGATTTGGTTGTATAAATTGGGTTGGCAGTGGAAATGGAAGAGCACTTAATATCGCTTTTATTAGTATAGTAATCCCTGGTATGGTATTGAATAAAATGAGTTGATTTAAACCGCTCGGTTGTTGTCCATAATACATCTTGCTCCTACTCTCAGGGCCTTAGATGCTTCTCGAGATCAACAGTAAAATCGATAGCAGTCATCCAGAATTAATTACAACATGATCAGTGATAGCCTTATTCACCCTTGTATATTATTGCCTCTAATTACATTCTACTTGATACTTTTATTTTATATTTGCGCACTTGTTAACCAAAATCCTAAAAAACAATGGAATTTTTGACAAATAACTTGATTTACTTAGTGCCTGCATTAGGTGTGTTAGGACTTATTATAATGGCAGTTAAGTCTGCTTGGGTATCTAAACAAGATGCCGGTGATGCAAATATGATTGAATTGGCTGACCATATAGCCAAGGGTGCCATGGCATTTTTGAAAGCTGAATGGAAAGTTTTGGGGTATTTTGCTGTTATCGCAGGACTCTTGTTGGCTTATTCTGGGACCTTGGTTGAGACCTCCAGCCCTGTAATCGCTATTTCTTTCTTGATTGGTGCGGTATTTTCTGCTTTAGCAGGATACTTCGGTATGAACATCGCAACGAAAGCAAACGTCAGAACAACGCAAGCGGCTCGAACGTCACTGGCAAAAGCTTTAAAGGTTTCCTTTACTGGTGGTACTGTGATGGGTTTGGGTGTAGCTGGATTGGCTGTACTAGGTCTGGGTGCATTGTTTATTATATTTTACAATTTATATGTAGTATCTATAGGTGCAAGTGTAAACGGTATCGAGATGGAGAAAGCTCTAGAAGTTCTGGCTGGATTCTCATTAGGTGCTGAGTCGATTGCTTTATTTGCACGTGTAGGTGGAGGTATTTATACAAAGGCAGCCGATGTAGGTGCTGACCTTGTTGGGAAAGTAGAAGCGGGTATTCCTGAGGATGACCCTCGTAATCCTGCAACGATTGCAGACAACGTTGGTGACAATGTGGGTGACGTAGCAGGTATGGGAGCCGATTTATTTGGTTCTTACGTAGCAACTATTTTAGCAACCATGGTGTTGGGTAAAGAGATCGTATCTAATGATGCTTTTGATGGTATTGCACCGGTCTTATTACCCATGGTTATTGCTGGATTGGGAATTGTTTTTTCTGTTTTAGGGACCCTGATGGTTCGTATTAGTAAAGAGTCAGATTCTGTTCAGAAAGCTTTGAATATGGGTAACTGGGGTTCTATGGTATTCACATGGATTACTTCTTATTTCTTGGTGAACTGGATGCTGGCTGATAACATGAGTATTCGTGGATTTGAATTCACTGCCATGGATGTGTTTTGGGCAATTACTGTAGGTCTTGTTGTAGGCGCTTTAATGTCGATCATTACCGAATATTATACCGCAATGGGTAGAAGACCGGTTGATTCTATCATCAAACAATCTTCTACGGGTCATGCAACCAACATTATCGGCGGTTTAGCAGTAGGTATGGAGTCTACGGTATTGCCAACGATTGTTTTGGCAGGTGGAATCATGTTTTCCTATTCTTTTGCGGGACTTTATGGAGTTGCAATTGCCGCTGCAGGTATGATGGCTACGACGGCGATGCAATTGGCTATCGATGCTTTCGGTCCTATTGCAGATAATGCGGGTGGTATTGCAGAGATGGCGGGTCTTCCTAAGGAAGTTCGTGGTCGAACAGACAATTTAGATGCGGTTGGTAATACAACAGCAGCAGCCGGTAAAGGTTTTGCGATTGCATCTGCCGCGCTTACTGCTTTAGCTTTGTTTGCTGCCTTTGTTGGGATCGCCGGAATTGATTCTATTGATATTTTTAAAGCACCCGTTTTAGCCATGTTATTTATCGGTGCGATGATTCCATTTATCTTTTCTTCATTGGCTATTGCAGCCGTTGGTAGAGCAGCGATGGAAATGGTTACTGAAGTACGTCGTCAGTTTAGAGAAATTCCTGGAATTATGGAAGGGAAAGCAAAACCTGAATATGACAAATGTGTTGACATTTCTACAAAAGCATCTATCAGAGAAATGATGCTTCCTGGCGCGATTGCGCTAGTAAGTCCACTATTAATTGGGTTTGGGTTCAAAGATGTATTTCCAGATGCTTCTTCTGCCGAAATGTTAGGTGGTTTGTTGGCAGGTACAACTGTGTCAGGTGTATTGATGGGTATGTTCCAAAATAATGCCGGTGGTGCTTGGGATAACGCTAAAAAATCTTTTGAAGCAGGTGTTGAGATCGATGGTAAAATGGAATTTAAAGGTTCTGAGGCTCATAAAGCTTCTGTAACTGGAGATACGGTTGGAGATCCATTTAAAGATACTTCAGGACCTTCTATGAACATACTTATTAAGCTTATGTCTATTATATCTCTAATCATTGCACCGCACATTTCTGTTGGTGCTCACCATGCAGAGGTTGAGGTGGAAGCAAATACGATTGAAGTCGTTGAAGTGGAAGTAGTTCCTGAAGCTGTTGATACTTTAAAAATAGAAGCAATATTAGAAGAAGAATAGTTTTTTCTTTTACACATATTCCTTAATTGTAAAAAAAACCATCTCATTTGAGATGGTTTTTTTATTTGAAATTTTGAGGAACGTGGTTCAAGCTACTTTGCTTACTTTTGAATGAGATCAAAATCTTTGATTCAGTAATAGTTATGAAAGAAACCTTAGATATTTGCTTATTACAATGTGATTTACATTGGGAAGATCCTGAGAAAAACAGGAAGCAGATTGAAACCTATTTAGCGGGTGTGAGTCATGTTGACCTCATTCTTTTGCCCGAATTATTTACCACAGCCTTTTCAGTCGAGTCTACTCACTTGGCAGAGGCTATGGATGGGTTGACAGTTTCTTGGATGAAGTCTGTTTCAGAAAAGAATGGTGCTGCTTTATGTGGCTCCATCATGGTGAAAGAAAATGGACAGATATACAATCGGCTGTTGTGGGTTGAACCTAATGGAAGAATACTTCACTACGACAAACGACACTTATTTGGCTTGTGTAATGAAGACTCTCATTTTACTGCCGGAAGCTCTCGTCTTGTTGTAGATTACAAGGGGTGGAAAATATGCCCACTCATTTGTTATGACCTACGTTTTCCTGTTTTTTCTCGGAATGATGTAGATTATGATTTGCTCTTGTTTGTAGCGAACTGGCCTGTAAGTAGAATCGATGTCTGGGATGTTTTATTAAAAGCAAGAGCCATTGAAAATCTAGCGTATGTCGTTGGGGTAAATAGAGTTGGAGTTGATGGGAATCAGGTCAACCATTCTGGACATTCTCAAGTGATCGACCTTGATGGAGGGCTCATCGCCATGGCTCCAGAAAATGAAATAGGTTTGGTAAACCTGAGTTTGTCTAAAAATCATCTGGTTGATTTCCGTAAACGTTTGACTTTTTTAGAGGATAGAGATGATTGGAGCTTAATCAATTAAGGTTTCCAATCAATTTCTAGTTCCCAATTGGCCCTTAAGTTTAAGACTTTTCCATAATAATGAACTTTTTCTGGTAAGCGATTTTCAAAATAACTTCCTGGCGTCCATTCTCCATCGTTATTCGAGTCAGCGACCAAGCGAAGCTCGTAATTATCGGGCAATAGGTTTTTGAAATAAATCGGCATTTCTGCTGAGATTCGTTCGAAAACCTCTCCATCTTTCAGGAGCTCGACAAAGTAATGTTTAGGCTCGTTCTCAAGGTTTATTTTAAGGTTCGCCAAGGCATCTTCTTTTTGAGTAAAAAAGGTGTGGCTGACACTGTCGTTTCGACTGTCATGTAAGCCTTTTATGGCTCCGTGGTCAAAAGTAAGTTGATAGGTTTGATTTTCTTCGTATTCGAATTCAATATCAAGTTCAAAATCTTTTGCGTGAATTAAAAAATCTTTGAGTTTGCCGCTAGATTTCAGTTGAATTTTTGACGTATCTATTTCTACAATCGGAGCTGTTGTAAAACAGGTATAATTACCTCCATTTTTGACGTAGTTGTTTGATGTTTGCGAGATGCGTATGTCAACATTTTCGGTAATTTTTGATGAATACATCAAAGAGTCTCTTGAATTTTCAACGTTTAGGATAAACAGAACGGAATCCTTCTGTGTTTGTCTTGGCCATATGAAAAGGCTGTCATCAATTGTTTTACTGAAGTATTTTACTTCAGGGTCTGAAAGAAGATCAAATGAATCTACTTTTTTATTGAACACCCATTTTATAGAGCCTTGTTTACTCGTTTGATCCAATATTTTTAACTCATCTTCTTGCTGGTACAACCAAAGATTAGTGTCTACGCTGTCTTTTAATTGAATAGCCTTGGGGTGAAAAGCAATCTTTTCTGTATAATGATCAATCTGATAATTACTATTGACATCTTCAAATGCAATGAGCTCGTATTGTCCGGCTTTCATTTTTTGAATTTGAAAGTGACCTTGTTCATCGGCAATACTGAAGTAATCGGGTTTTTGCAGGAAAATGGTTGAGTCTTTTGTGAACAAACTCTTTTCATACGCGGCGACAATTAGTCCTTTAGGTAAGTTTTTTTGTGGACAAGAATAAATCGTACCACTCAAGAGTAGTGAGTCCAATTCAGAACCTGTACTGAATACCAATGTGTAATTTTCCAAAACATTCCCCTCATGAAGATCAGCGATACCTTTTCCCAAATTTATCGTGTAGGTGCTGTTTTGATTTAGTGCCTCTTTGAGTTCAATGAATAATGCCTTTCCTTTTTGGAAAACGATAGGTTTTTGATTTAATGGCGGGGAGATCAAAAGTTCATTCAATAAATTTTTTAACACAAAGAATTCATCAAATTCAAGTTCTATGGTACTTGGGTTTGCATTTGTCGCTCCTTGCTCAGGGAAAGTCTTAATTACTAAAGGGGGTGTCAAGTCTTTTTTACCGCCTGATGGGCTTTGAATACTTGCGCATTGCCATAAAATTAAGCTGCTTGTAAGCCAGAAAGAGAGATATTTTAACGAAGAACTCAAATTGTATTTTGTATTTGAATGTTTTGTTAAGGGCCTTTATGAAGCCGTATTTATTTGAAATCCCAATCGAAATCGTTTAAATTTTCTATACACGCACCAAGCAATTCAATGCATTGTTGAATGTCGTTTTTGTTTGCCATTTCAATGACTTGGTGAATGTGCCTTGTCGGAATTGAAATAGCTCCTGCAATTGATCCACCTGGAGTGCTCCTTTGAACCCCCATGGTGTCGGTACCGCCAGCAGGAAGAATTTCTAGTTGAGTTTTTATCTTCTTCTTTTTGGCAAGTTCTTTCATGTACGCGACCATTCTGTAATCGCAAATGGTCTGTGAGTCCATGATTTTAATAGCAGCCCCCTTACCCAGTTCAGTTATTTTTTCGTGACCAGCTGCACCCGGGACATCATAAGCTATTGTAGTGTCTAAACCAAATCCAAAGTCCGGCTGAATTTGTTGAGCGGAGACTTGTGCCCCTCGAATACCTACTTCTTCTTGAACCGTAAATACCGCATGAACATCGTAAGGAAAATCTTTTAGGTTTTTTAGTGTTTCAATAAGGATGAAAACAGAAACTCTGTTGTCAATAGACTTGCAGTTCACGCATTCACCCATTTCAATTAACTCTCTTTGACGGGTAATAGAATCACCTACACCAATGTGTTTTTCCACTTCTTTTTTTGACATACCAAGGTCAATGAAGTAGTCGGTAGTTTTTGGGGCTGTTGACCGCTCAGAAGCTGTCATTACGTGTATGGGTTTAGAGCCCATAACCCCTACAAGATCTTTTTTGCCGTGTATTATAACTCTTTGTGCCGTCAGAGTTTTCGGGTCGAACCCCCCGAGTGTATGAAAGCGAACAAAACCTTGGTCATCAATGTGAGTGACGATGAACCCGATTTCATCCATATGAGCAGCAATCATCACTTTTTTTTCTGAGGATGTTCCTTTTTTTAAAGTGATGACATTACCAAGGTTGTCTATACGATAATCGTCAACATGATCCTCTATTTCTCGGATTACCAATTCGCGAACTCTTTGTTCAAATCCTGGAGCACCTGCAATTTCACAGACATCGGTGAGCAGAGGTATGTTGATGTTTTTCATATTTTTTATATGCTACTTAATCGTAACATGTTTGTCATTCCTTTGTCAGTAATAGGCATACTAGCTATATTAACTACCATGTCTCCGTCTTTGACAATCCCTTTTTCTTTGATGATGTTTTTAATATCAGAAATGGTATGATCAGTACTCACGAATTCGTCATAATAGTATCCACGAACACCCCATAATAAACTCAGTGTGTTCATAATCTTACGATTGTTTGTGAAAATACATATTTGACTTGGAGGTCTGAAGCTAGAAATTTTATAAGCATTGTAGCCTGAATGTGTCATGGTCATTACTGCCTTCGCATTGACTTGTTCAGCGATTTTACATGCATTAAAACAGATCGTATCAGAGATGTAACGATCGTTTTTCTTTTCAATAGGAAGAAACTCTTCCATTTCATGATTGTTGTGGTTTTCTTGATTTTTCACCACTTTACTCATTGCTCGAATCACTTGAACAGGGTAGGTCCCAACAGATGTCTCGCCACTAAGCATGACACCATCAACTCGGTCATGAACTGCATTTGCTACATCGTTTACATCCGCTCTACTAGGGCTCAGGCTGTCCATCATAGACTCCATCATTTGCGTTGCAATGATTACTGGAGTAGAGTATTTGATGCATTTACGAGTAATCATTTTTTGAAGCGCTGGCACACGTTCCATAGGAACTTCAACACCCAAATCTCCACGAGCAACCATGATCGCATCCGTTTCGTTGATGATGGCATCAATTTCTTGAATGGCCTCTGGCTTTTCAATTTTGGCCACTATTTTGGCTGGTGATTTTTCTCGATCGATGATGTTCTTGAGTTCTTTTATATCGTTGACAGATCGAACAAAAGACAATCCCACCCATTCGATACCCAACTCTAATGCACAATCTAAATCTGCAAGATCTTTTGGGGTAAGACAGGGTAGTGAAATTTTTGTATTGGGAAGATTTACACCTTTCTTAGACTTTAAAGGACCGCCCTGAATGACTTTTGCCTTAACTTCATTTTTGTTGTTTGAAGATTCTGCTTTGAGGATTAATTTTCCATCATCCAGCATGATTTTATCCCCGACTTCTACATCTTTTGGGAACTCAGGGTACGTAATGTATACTTTTGAAGCATCTCCTACACACTCTTCTGTTGTGATGGTGATCTTATCTCCTTTTTTTATAACCTGATCAGCTTTAACTACCCCAATTCTTAATTTTGGTCCTTGAAGATCTCCCAAAACAGCAACGTTTCGACCTTCTTCTTCGTTAAGCTCTTGTATCCAGTTGTATATTTCTTTTGCTTCTTGGTGATTGCTGTGTGAAAAGTTTATTCGAGCCACATTTAATCCTGCGGAAAACATTTTTCTTAGGACAGATTTGTCTGAAGAAGCGGGTCCTATCGTAGCAATAATTTTAGTTTTGTTCATCTGATAATTAAGTTTTCTTTCGATCGAAGCTCCATCATGTCAATTTCATACGTGCTAACAACTCGATCTAGAGTTTTTATGTTTTTGAGAAGCGAATGTTTTGCATCGTCATTAAATATTCCGTGTACTTGGATGTAATAGTCTATTTTTGAGTTTTCAGGAATTAGATATTTTACTTTTTTTCGGCTTTGAGCAAAGCCGTCAAATATAGTTCCTTGTTTTTGATTTTCGTCTGCGCATTCAATTTGACATTTGTTAGTAATCAAATACCACTGGTTTTGGTATTGATCATTCCAATACTCATAAAGAGAAAAATAGGCTTTCTCTAAGCCGTCATCAAAATTCATAGCAATATCAAAATCGCTTCTGCTCAATGATGCATTTAGCTCTTGGTTCAACTTGTAACAAAGTTGATAGTCTTTTAATGGACTGCATATTCCGATTAGCAGGAAGTCGTAATCATACTCAAAATCGATGCTAATACTCTTTTTTGTCATTTCAAAACAGTCCCATTAGAAACATCGATAAATATAACCAAAAAAACAATCGAAAATCGTTTACACATCAAGAGATTCACAAGCAATTTTTGAAGCAGCTTCTTCTGCCTTTTTCTTTGAACTACCCTGAGCCGTTGCTACATTTTCCCCTGCTAGGTAAAGAGCAATTTTAAAGTTTTTTTTGTGAGATTCTCCGGTTTCTCCCAGTACTTCAAAACGGCAATCTTTATTCTTTTTTTGGGCCCAGTGTAAGAAGTGTTTTTTATAACTGCTTATTTCTTTTTCGAGTTCATGTAGCGAGAAATTGGGGCTTATCATTTTATCAATAATGAAAGCTTTACAAGTAGCGGCCCCTTTATCCAAGTATATTGCAGCAATCAGAGCCTCTAGGGCATTACCAAAAATAGAAGGAGGTGTTTTAATTCCTAGATTAGTTTTCACCAGGACATCTATTTCCAACTTTTTAGCTAAGTCATTTAAAGTCTTACGACGGACTAACTTAGAGCGAATATCCGTTAGGGTGCCCTCATTTTTTTCAGGAAGATTGTGGTATAAGTGTTCAGTGATTACCGTGCTTAGGATCGAATCTCCTAAGAACTCTAACCTTTCGTTGTCTCCATATTTTGAAACATCTACAGAGCTGTGACAAAGCGCTTGATGATAAAGGGATGCATTTTTTGGCTGAAAACCTAATATTGGCGTTAAGTCAAGTGTTAGCTGGTCTGATGGATTTGAAAAAAGCTTCTGAAGCCAATTCATCATTAAGCTTCAAATGCTTTTAAAATGATTGAAGCATTGTGTCCGCCAAAACCAAATGTATTACTCATGATGGCTTTAACTGTTCGTTTCTGAGCTTTGTTGAGCGTGAAATTCAGTTTTGGATCTAAGCCTTCATCAAAATTCTCATTGTTGATCGTTGGAGGTATGATGTTTTTTTGAAGTGCTAAAATAGATGCGATGGCTTCAATAGCACCAGCCGCTCCTAAAAGATGACCTGTCATAGATTTTGTTGAACTGATGTTCAAATCGTATGCGTGAGGTCCGTATACTTCTTTGATGGCTTTAGACTCTGAAATGTCTCCGAGTGGTGTAGAGGTACCATGCACATTGATGTAGTCAATGTCTTCAGGTTTCATTTGAGCGTCATCCAATGCATTTTCCATGACTTTAATGGCACCCAATCCTTCTGGATGAGGAGCCGTAATGTGGTGTGCATCAGCAGATAAACCTCCACCCATAACTTCTGCATAGATTTTAGCCCCTCGTTTTATTGCGTGCTCATATTCTTCGAGAATTAGAGTACCGGCACCTTCACCTAATACAAATCCATCACGGTCTTTGTCGAAAGGTCTGGAAGCTCTTGCGGGATCATCATTTCTTGTTGAAAGAGCCTTTAAAGCATTAAATCCTCCAATACCGGCTTCGTTTACCGCAGCTTCTGATCCGCCCGAGATGATCACATCTGCTTTACCTAAACGAATGTAGTTGAATGCGTCTATAAGAGCGTTCGAAGAGGATGCACAGGCTGATACTGTGGTGAAGTTTGGTCCTCGAAAACCATACTTGATAGAAATCATCCCGCATGCAATATCCGAAATCATTTTTGGAATGAAGAACGGATTAAAACGAGGCGTTCCTTCTCCTTTTGCAAAGGAAGAAATCTCGTCGTAAAAAGTTTTGATTCCACCAATTCCCGAACCCCAAATGACACCAGCTCGATCCGGATCTAATCGATCTAAGTCTAGCTTGGAGTCTTCCATGGCTTCAGCTGTTGCTACCATGGCATATTGGGTGTATGGGTCTTGTTTTCTTGCTTCCTTTCGATCTATGTGATCTGTAGGATTAAAGTCTTTGACTTCACAAGCAAATTGTGTCTTAAATTTTGATGCATCAAAACGAGTTATAGCAGCAGCACCACTGGTGCCTTTAGATAAGGCGTCCCAATAATCTGGTACGTTATTGCCAATTGGAGTTAATGCTCCTAAACCGGTTATAACAACTCTTTTAAGTTGCATAGAATTAAAGTTAAATTAAGCTTTTTCGATGTACTCGATTGCTGATCCTACGGTAGCAATAGATTCTGCTTGATCGTCTGGGATTTGAATATCAAATTCTTTTTCAAACTCCATAATGAGTTCTACGGTGTCTAATGAATCTGCTCCTAGGTCGTTTGTGAAGCTCGCTTCGTTTGTTACTTCGCTTTCATCAACGCCAAGTTTGTCAACAATGATAGCTTTTACTTTAGATGCTACGTCAGCCATGATTTTTAGTTTTGATTAATATTTCGATGCAAAGAAAAATATAAACTTAAAAATAGCCAAATTTTTCGTGTCATGAAATTAGCCTCATCTCATAATCGTAGTTCCTGAAATGTTAGTTACTTTTGTTCTATGATAAGAATTGCAATTTTCGCCTCAGGTTCAGGGTCTAATGCTGAAAATATAATCAGTCATTTTGCTGTAAATGAGAATGTTGAAGTAGCTTTAGTCCTCTCCAATAAGCCCAATGCTTTTGTTCTTGAACGGGCAAAAAAGCATCAGGTTGAGTCTTTAGTTTTTTCTTCAAATGATCTCAATAAGAGCACAAAAGTGCTTGATGCTTTAAAAGAATACAATGTAAGCATTGTAGTTTTAGCAGGATTTTTGCTTAAAATCCCCGATTCGCTCATTCAACACTATCCAAACAAGATTATTAATATACACCCAGCACTTTTACCCAATTATGGGGGGAAAGGAATGTACGGAATGCATGTGCATTGTGCTGTTGTTCAAAACAACGAGTCTACAAGCGGTATTACCATTCATTATGTGAATGAAAATTATGATGAAGGAGCTGTTATATTTCAGGCGACTTGCAATATCGATCCTACGGACAGCCCTGAGGAGGTTCAAGTAAAGGTCCAGGAGCTTGAGGCGCTACATTTCGCTAAAATCATAGAATCGGTGATTGCATGAAAATATTCATCTACACAGATGGCGCAGCATCCGGAAATCCCGGCCCGGGAGGTTATGGAATCGTCATGATATCTGGCAAGCACCGCAAAGAATTAGCGGAGGGGTTTCGTCTAACGACAAACAACAGAATGGAACTTCTCGCTGTTATAGTCGCCTTAGAAAGTATCAAGAACGATGGTGCTGATGTCTTGGTTACGTCAGATTCCAAATACGTTGTTGATTCTGTTGAAAAGGGTTGGGTATTTAATTGGGTGAAGAAGGGCTTTAAGGGGAAAAAGAATCCAGATTTATGGAGGCGTTTTTTACTTATTTACAAAAAACACAAGGTTAAGTTTGAATGGGTTAAAGGGCATAACAATCATCCTGAAAATGAGCGTTGCGATTCTCTGGCTGTTCACGCTGCCTCTAAAGAATTACTGCCTTTAGATAAAGGGTATGAGGACTTTATAAATTTAAATAAAGGGCTTCTTTAGTACGCTAAACGATTTCCAATAAAGCAAAACGCCACATTTACAAATGTGGCGTTTTTAGTGTGTTTATTTGATGATTAAACTTTTGTTAATCCGTTTGTTGTTGGTTTCAGCTTGAAGAATATAAGACCCAGCTGGTAGATGCTCAATGTCAAGGATATGATGCATGTGTCCTTTTTGATGTCTCTTATTTGATTGGTAAATGAGTTTGCCTATGAGGCTGAAAATTGAAATTTTGAGTTCACCATCTGCAACCAAAAAGACTTGAACTTCTGTTTTATGATTCGTAGGATTCGGGAATAATCTTAACGTATGTAATCCTTGAATTTCTTCTTCGGCCTTGAGTCCTGATGCGTATACAATGTTGTCTTTTTGGAAGCCTGAAGAAGGTTTTTCCCATTCAACGTTGATCTCAGTTTTTAACTGTGTTTTCGACGACCATAAAACCAATTTAAAGTCATCGTTTTTATACAAACCATCTTTTGTAGGACTGAGTTCATCATTACCATAGATAGGCATCACCATATCCCCACCCTGATAAGGCATGGCTCCTACCAGTAATCCATTGCTATCGAATACAGCTAGCTCATCAGATTCCTCAGGTTTATCTTCCCACGCATGCTCTGGTATTGCTAAACTCATGTTAGACCCTGTATTTGTAGGAGGGTTAAAGTACTCTAATTCAGTCTTAATTTCTAATACTTCAAACCTGTATTCATACTTGTTTGAGGCGTAATGCAAAACTTGTTCTGACAATACTTTTACTTGATACCCTTGCCCTGGAGTCATCATTCCGATTCCATTAAATTCAAATTCTGGTAGGTAAGCCATTCCTGAGTTATCTTTCACAATAACTAGGTCATCTATACCTGCAAATACATTTGTTGTGGTGGCATCATTAGTTCTCAAATAACCTATCATATTCCAACCTTCAGTGAGGGTAATGGGGTGTTTTTCTGGCTTGGTATATTCACCTTCAATGTAAAGGGTATTGTTTGCTGATAATTTTGTTTGATAGGCATGTCCTGGAATCATGTTGTTAATACCGTCAAAATCATACTCAGGAAGGTAGGCTTGTCCGAGGTTGTTCTTGCTAATGATAACATGCTCGACAAATCGATGAAAAATATTTTTCATTTTCATATTGTCGTGTTTCATAAAGGTGGAGAACATGTTCCATCCCGCTTTAAGTTCTATTTCTTGATTGTTAACTAGTGGTAATGCATTGATGGAAGATAGCGTAGAAATACCATTGGTTTGATAATCATCACTACCTGCATCGACAAAATTAGCTTCAGCTTCAATGGTTATGTTTTCCGAGGCATCCCATACCATCCATTTGAAAGTTTCACCCAGATCAAATCCATCTTTGGTATTCGTAGTTACATCGTCTCCTTGGGCAGGAATGATGGTTGTGGTTCCTTCCCAAGTGGTAAATCCTCCAGAAATCATTTGGCCATTGTGCTCAAAAAATACACCTACTTTATCTCCAAGCTCTAAGGTAGCTCCATTTGATAATTCGCTGTTTAGGCCTTCCGGTAAAATCAGTGTATGATTGATGCCAGTGACTTCGAAGTCCCAATTTACTTCATCGGCGTCATTTGTTTCAACGTTGTAATTGCATGAATCATCCTCAATATCTGCATCCGGGCTGTAATTTTCAGCTTTAGGGTCTGTGCATCCATAAATTGAACACCCAGCGGTTGTGGGGTAGAGCTCGCAATATTCCTCAACACTCATACATTCTGAGCAAGCCAGGCAATTGGCCGTCATTGCCAAGCAACAAACAACGTTGGCGCATTCGTATTCACAAGAGTTGTTATCAATCGTTGCGTATTCTTCGTAATTAGTGGCATTAGGGTCTGTACAACCTTCACAAGCCATTTCGGTACAAGCCCAGAAACCATCAGCATAAGGGTTGAAGCCAGGGTTGCAGACACAACGGTTGCAGCCTTGTTCTATTTCCGAACCAAATGCAAACCATTGGTCATCTTTAGTACACCCAAAATCTGTAACATCATATGAGATGCATTCACCCGTCTTGCAGAAGGTGCCTGGAGGGCAAATTACTTCATTACAGTCGTTACAATCCGCAGTTTCATCACAAACCCATTCGCCCTTTAAAGAGTCTGACATAAATTCACAAAAACAGTTTTTGCATTCGTCCTCAAATACGGATCCTAGTGCGTACAGTAGACCGTCTTCTGCGAAACATCCCGGTTCTACAGGGCCTACACAGTCTCCATTAATGCAAGTGTAACCGGGCATGCAATCCATTACGGCACAGGGGTCTATGCATGGCTCTGAACTCAATTTAGCATCGTAATTGTAATCGCTGTTATTTAAGCAATTAGGGTTTGCTGTACTTTCCTCGCAAGAGCATGGACAAAACTCAGCTAAGGTGATTTCTTGTTCGACTTCAAAGCCAAGTAAGTAAGCATAATCGGAAAGGTTTGTGTTGCAGTCTAAACCGAACATTTCGATGGCCTTCAAAGCAACATCACAGTTGTTTACGCCAAAAACTTCACCATAGTGGACAAGCTCTTCGAACTTGTTCTCGCATACTTCTGGGCAATCAGGACAGCATTGTCCATTGGTGTAAATTGGATTCTCACAGCTCGGTTCTTCACAAGCGAATGCTTCACATAGAAGTTCGCCTTCAATACACGAGCAGAACGTACAATCATCTAGATTCCATTCAGCACCATTGCTGTAATATACGCCTGCTTCATCGAAACAACTGGTTTCATCCGGGCAGGTAGGACAGCATTCTCCTTCTTTGTATATGGGGTTGTCGCAATTTGCTGGAGCACAATCAATGACGGCGCAATAGATTTCTCCTTGCTCGCAAGAACAGAACGTACAATCGTCTGATTTCCATTCTTCGCCATTACTGTAGTAGGTTTCGGTTTCGTCATAGCAACCTTCTTCCTCGGGGCAGGTAGGACAGCAGGTGTCGTCATAGTAAATAGGGTTCTCACAATAAGGCTCCATGCACATTATGGATGCACATACGATTTGCTCACCTTCGCAGAAACAAGTGGTGCAAGCATCCTCATTCCAACTTTCACCTTCTGCATAATATTTTTTTTCTTCGTCATAACAGCCTTTTGGCTCTATTTCACACGCTCCTTCTGAAACGATTTCCACCCCTTTGCAGCTTGCTTCACAATCGTTTCCATAGGTTTTCCCATCAGCTCCACATACGGGGTCATATTCTTCGGTGCAAATGCAACTCTCAGTTTCACACGCTCCTTCTGAAACGATTTCCACCCCTTTGCAGCTTGCTTCACAATCGTTTCCATAGGTTTTCCCATCAGCCCCACAAACTGGGGAATAGACCATCGGACAGATACAGTTTTCGTTTTCAATGACTTCGAAAACTGTTTCAATGACTTCAATGATATCTCCTGTCCATGGATTGGTAAGATTTACTGTAATAAGATATTCTCCCAGATCATAATCTTCAGGATTCCCTGAAACGTTGAGGTAATATTTTAAAATACTCTCAAAGTCGGTCTCCTTCTCGATAATTTCCGTTACAATAGATACTTCAGCCCATTCTGGGAATTCTCCAATTGACCAACCCGGTATATCTGATATTTCTTGTGGGTATGAGCCAAGAAGGAAAGAATCTAAAAATACGGAACCTGTTTCTAAGTAAACCCTGTTGTTTTGTGCTTGAATATTATGTGAAAAAAAGCTGCTAACGATCAGAAATAACATGCAAAACATTGCAGATAGTTTTCCTTGGTTAAGTGATTTAATTTTATTCATCTGGAGAGAAGATTAATTTCTATAACAAATATAGTTAAAATATGTTAGATGCTACTGTATTTCAAGGCTTTAGAAATTTACTGGTATAGCTATTGGTCTGTATTAAGTGAATGTAACAGCAGAATTATGCACGATCGAATAACAATTGTGATTGCTTTTTTGAAAGAAGTTTGTATCGAAGATAGCTTATAGATTATCATCTGGATCAACCCAATCGCCATGATCTTTTATTAAGTCTATCAGTGCATCCACAGCAGCTTCAGATTCGATGTTTCGTTGAACGACTTCTTTTTCTTTGTATAGAGTGATCTTACCAACACCCGTACCTACGTATCCATAATCGGCATCTGCCATTTCACCCGGTCCATTTACGATACAACCCATAATTCCGATTTTAAGACCTTTTAGGTGGCTTGTCTTGGAGCGGATTTTTGCTGTTGTTTCTTGGAGGTCAAAAAGTGTTCGCCCACAACTTGGGCACGAGATGTATTCTGTCTTGGAAATCCGTGTTCGAGTAGCCTGAAGAATCCCAAAAGCAGTGTGCATTTTCATTTGGTCACTTCCACAGGTTCCAGCTTGAATAAACGTACCATCTCCAAGTCCATCAAGTAACAACGCACCGATATCCGTTGATGCCTGTAACTGAAACTCTTCTTCGGATAAATTCATATAGCTTCTGCCAATAATTACCGGCGTATGACAATCTGAATTCATCAATTCAAGGATCAACCTTCGTTGCTCAGACATGGCGTGTTTGTTGCTCGTTTCAATAACCAAAACAACTCGTGTATCTGTTTTTAGTTTTGAAATCAATTCGTCATTCACCTCATTTAAATTGGTGCGGATGAAGTTCAAATCAGCAGACAATTCTACCCCAACTAAATAGCTGCTTGCTTCCAGGATAGGAAAACAACGTTCTCCTTGGTTATTTAACCAAGTTTTGTGGTTGTAGATGACGCCTAATGTACCCGGGATGGCAAAATCAATCGTGTTGTCTCCAGTAAATACATAATCACAAGCCATGTCTGCAATATTCCACTTGTCAAGCGGGACGGAATAATGATAACCTTGGGAGAATAGCCCTGCAGGAGTTATTTTGTTCTTTTTGTGTAGGTCAGCAATGACTATGGGTACATTTTTACCACCTATATTAAAGACCTCATAGGTCTGTCTTTTCGTGTATTCAAAGGGGTTGATCGGGATGGTATCGATCGATTGAATTTCATCGTGAGGCAGTCTTTTCAAGTACCGATCTACGAGTGTTTTTGCAACTGGAATTTCAAATTCAGGTTCTTCAGTCAACGAAACTCTGACCGTGTCTCCAATGCCGTCCTCAAGGAGTGTTCCTATTCCAACAGCCGATTTTATCCTGCCATCTTCGCCTTCTCCTGCTTCGGTAACACCTAGGTGAAGCGGGTAACTCATTCCTTCAGCTTCCATTTTATTGATGAGCAGGCGGTAGGCCTGAACCATAACTTGAGGGTTACTGGCTTTCATGGAAATGATGACGTTGTGATAGTCTAAAGACTTGCAAATGCGTAAAAATTCTAAGGCAGATTCGACCATTCCCAGCGGGGTATCTCCGTATCGGCTTAAAATTCGGTCGGAAAGTGAACCGTGATTCGTTCCAATTCGCATGGCAGTTCCTTCATCCTTGCATATTTTCACCAGTGGAGTGAAACGTTTGGCGATACGATCTAATTCCGATTGATAGCTTTCCTCGGTATAGTCAATCTCCTGAAATTTCTTTTTATCTGCATAATTGCCTGGATTTACTCGTACTTTTTCAACAATACGAGCCGCTATTTCCGCTGCAGTAGGCGTAAAGTGAATGTCAGCGACTAAAGGAGTTTTGTACCCCTTTTTAAGAAGCTCATTTTTTATGTTTTTTAGATTTTCAGCTTCTTTTTTACCGGGGGCCGTAATACGGACCAATTCACAGCCGGCATCAATCATGCGTATGGACTGCGCAACTGTAGCCTCAGTATCCATGGTGTCTGTGGTTGTCATGGATTGCAGACGTATTGGGTTGTCACCTCCAACACCAATGCTTCCAATTTTCACTTCATGACTTTTGTATCTTTGGTAAGCGGTTAAGCTCTTGCAGTACTTTTGATTTGACTTCATTGCGCCAAATTTCGGTAATTCTAGTTAGATGTCAACGATTTATTTTCAAAAGCATGTAAATAATATGTGCTGTTTGTTTGATGTCTGGTTTTAGACATCGCTTTTAGCTGATTAACGAATGTTGTTCTTTTACTTTTTTCGGCAGCTTTTTGATGACAAGATCATACGAGTGATTGATGAGCTTATGGATTATATTTTTTGGTATTTCACCATTTAAAGCCATGGTGTTCCAGTGTTTTTTGTTTGAATGATACCCGGGAATGATTGACTCATAACGTTCTCTGAGATCGATGGCCTTCTCTGGATCGCATTTCAGGGTAATGCGGAGAGGAAGCGCATTTAAATTTGTTGCGAGATAAATTTTGCCAGCTACTTTGAAGACTAAAGTGTTGTCGTCAAAGGGGAACCCTTCTGTTGTTGCTTTTTTTGAGAGGCAATATTGCCTGATACTTTCAATGTCCAAACTTTATTTATTAAAGATTATTTCTAAATTTAAGAACTAAATTCCGAATTATGAATCATTCAGACGCTCTTAAAAAGATCAACTTAAAAGAACTTGAGGAGAAAATAGAAAGCAACCACAACAAGATAAAAAGCATCAGAGCGATTACCTATGTGTTTGATGTATTCATTATTTTGGTTGCTGGCTTATATGTTTTTGATGTGAATTTCTCCAAGTGGTTGATGGTGCCTGCTGCGTCATCTGTATTGCTTCATTCATGCCTCGCGACTCTGTACGAGAGAAGGTTTTTGATGAAACAGCAAGAGGTAAATTTAAAAGTCCTTAAAAAATAAAGAACTTAAAATCCCTTTAAATTTCACAGCGCACCTTTGTTCTTTGATGATTGTTATATAGGATCATGAAAAAAGGGCATGTAAATCTACACACCCTTTTTATTTCATATTTTGAGATGCCTTATAAATCGAAACCTATATCCTTACGATAGTATTTTCCTTCGAATTTAACTTTTTCTGCATTGGCAAATGAGTTCGATAGGGCCTCGTTCATAGTGTCTCCAAAAGAAGTAATAGCCATGACGCGACCGCCGTTAGTTTGTACTTCATTACCAACTTGTTTGGTGCCAGCATGAAAAACAATGGAGTCTTTAATCGTCTCGATTCCCGTCATAACTTTGCCTTTTTCATAAGCCTCAGGGTAACCCCCTGATACCATCATGACTGTTGTCGCAAATCGAGGGTCTAACTCAAGTGTTTTTTCATTCAACGTACCATCTCCAACGGCTTTGAACAATTCCAATAAATCAGATTTAATACGAGGTAACACAGCTTCTGTCTCTGGGTCACCCATCCTAACGTTATATTCAATAACAATTGGTTCATTGTCTACATTGATTAACCCTATAAAGATGAATCCTTTGTACGGAAGTTTGTCTTTTTTGAGTCCTTCAACGGTTGGTTTTACGATACGTTCCTCAATTTTTTGCATCAGCACATCATCTGCAAACGGAACCGGTGAAATAGCGCCCATACCTCCAGTGTTTAAGCCGGTATCTCCTTCACCAATACGCTTGTAGTCTTTGGCTGTAGGAAGAACCTTGTAGTTGCTTCCGTCGGTTAGAACAAAAACAGAAAGTTCAATTCCGTCTAAAAATTCTTCGATAACTACTTTGGTACTTGCTGCTCCAAATTTAGCTTCGGTAAGCATTTCTTTCAATTCGGACTTTGCCTCTTTTAAAGAGTCTAAGATGAGGACACCTTTTCCAGCAGCCAGTCCATCCGCCTTGAGAACATAGGGAGCTTTTAGGGTCTCTAAAAAAGCATAACCCTCCTCTAAATTTTCAGAGGTAAAAGTCTGGTATGCAGCTGTTGGAATGTTGTGTCTGAATAAAAATTTCTTTGCAAAATCTTTAGATCCCTCCAATTCGGCTCCAGCTTTTTGAGGACCAATAACGGGGATCTCCTTTAACTCGGCATCATCGAGAAAGAAATCGTGAATTCCTTTTACTAAAGGATCTTCCGGGCCTACCACCACGAGATGAATCTCTTTCTCTAGACAAAGTGATTTTACAGCAGAAAAATCATCTGCTTTGATGTTGACATTTTCACCCAAAGTACCAGTACCAGCATTGCCGGGAGCGATGTAAAGTTTTGTTAATAGTGGGCTCTGTGATAATTTCCAGGCGAAGGTATGTTCGCGACCCCCGGAACCTAATATGAGTACATTCATCTTATAGTGGGATATTTCCGTGTTTCTTTTTTGGTAGTTTGACTACTTTATTTTGGAGCATGGTAAATGCCTTTATCAATTTTTGACGCGTTTGTGAAGGTTCAATAACTTCGTCTATATAGCCTCGTGCAGCAGCATTATAAGGATTTGCAAACAAATCGGCATATTCTTGTTCTTTTTCTTTCCATTTGGCTTCCTGATTTTCAGCTTCCTTAATTTCTTTCTTGAAGATAATTTCAGCTGCTCCTTTAGCTCCCATTACGGCTATCTCAGCGGTTGGCCATGCATAATTCATGTCGGCCCCGATATGCTTGGAGTTCATGACATCGTATGCGCCTCCGTAAGCTTTTCTCGTGATGATTGTAATGCGGGGTACAGTGGCTTCAGCGAAGGCATATAAAAGTTTCGCCCCATGTGTAATGATTCCATTCCATTCTTGGTCTGTACCTGGTAAGAATCCTGGCACATCTTCCAAGACCAGTAAGGGTATGTTAAAACAGTCACAGAATCGCACAAAACGAGCTCCTTTTTTTGAGGCTTCAATATTTAGAACCCCTGCTAAGAAGGCAGGTTGATTTGCGACCAACCCAATGGACCTTCCTCCAATACGAGCAAAGCCGCAAACGATATTTTCTGCGTAATTTTTGTGTACCTCAAAGAAAGAGTCTTCATCTACAACACCCTTTATAATGGCCTTGATATCATAAGGTTGGTTTGGGTTTTCAGGAATGGCATTGTTTAATAGTTCTCTATTTTCATTGGTAGATGTGTATGCCTGTTTTGGAGCTTCTTCTTCACAGTTTTGAGGAATGTAGGAAAGCAGCTTTTTGAGATTGTCAATCAACACGACTTCGTTTGCGCATGAGAAATGTGCAACACCTGATTTTGAGGAATGTGTTGAAGCTCCCCCCAATTCTTCAGAGCTAACCTCCTCATGGGTAACTGTTTTTACGACGTTCGGGCCGGTAACAAACATGTATGAGGTATCTTCCACCATCATGATAAAGTCTGTTAGAGCGGGAGAGTATACGGCACCTCCTGCACAAGGGCCCATGATGGCAGACAGCTGAGGAATAACTCCGGATGCAAGTGTGTTTTTGTAGAAGATATCTGCATAACCTCCTAAGGAAACAACTCCTTCTTGTATACGAGCGCCCCCTGAATCATTTAAGCTAATGATGGGCGCCCCATTTTTCATGGCAAGATCCATAATTTTGCAAATCTTTTCTGCGTGCGCTTCGGCTAGTGACCCACCCATAACGGTAAAGTCTTGTGCATAGACATAAGTCAAACGATTGTTCACCGTGCCGTATCCAGTTACAACGCCATCTCCTAAGTATTTTTGCTTATCGAGTTCAAAATTTGTTGATCGATGCGTAACGAGCATTCCAATTTCCTCGAAAGATCCCTCGTCGAGAAGAAAGTGTAAGCGCTCTCGAGCTGTTAGCTTTCCTTTGTTGTGTTGTGCATCAATTCTTTGATCTCCTCCTCCTTTGTGAGCTTCTTTTATCTTAGCATTAAGTGCTTTTATTTTATTTTTCATTACGCAGTATTAATCGAGTTTAAGAACGGCCATAAATGCAGATTGTGGGATTTCCACATTACCTACTTGACGCATTCTCTTTTTACCTTTTTTCTGCTTTTCTAATAACTTTCTTTTACGTGAGATATCTCCCCCATAACATTTAGCGGTTACATCTTTTCGGAGAGCTTTTACGGTTTCACGAGAAATAATTTTAGCTCCAATAGCTGCTTGAATTGCAATGTCAAATTGCTGTCTTGGAATGAGCTCTCTTAGTTTTACGCATATTTTTTTACCAATGTTATGAGCATTATCTCTGTGAATAAGAGCAGAGAGTGCGTCTACCTGATCACCGTTTAATAGAATGTCCATTTTCACCAGATTAGACTGCTGATAACCGATGGGTTGATAATCAAAAGAAGCATATCCTCGGGAGATGGTTTTTAGTCGGTCGTAGAAGTCGAATACAATTTCAGCTAGCGGTAATTCAAAACTTAATTCTACACGGTCTGTAGAAAGATAAACTTGATTTTTAAGCACCCCACGTTTTTCGATACACAATGTAATGATCGCTCCAATATACTCCGATTTGGTAATGATTTGAGAAGTAATATAGGGTTCTTCAACTTTTTCAATGACGGAAGGATCGGGTAAGTCTGATGGGTTATTTACCAACAGTTTTTCATCATTTTTAGAGTAAGAATAATACGATACGTTGGGTACCGTGGTAATAACAGTCATGTCAAACTCTCTTTCTAGACGTTCTTGAATGATTTCCATGTGAAGCATTCCTAGAAACCCACATCGAAAGCCAAATCCTAAAGCCGCTGATGACTCAGGTTCAAAAGTAAGCGAGGCATCGTTTAATTGTAATTTCTCCATTGAGTTTCGAAGCTCTTCGTAATCCTCCGTATCTACAGGGTAAATTCCTGCAAAAACCATGGGCTTTACGTCTTCAAAACCTTCAATTGGCTTATCGCAAGCCCTCTCTGTGTGAGTGATGGTATCTCCAACCTTAACTTCGTTAGCGACTTTGATTCCTGAAATGATGTAACCTACATCACCCGCTTTTATTTCTTTACGAGGCTCTTGGTCGAGCTTTAGTGACCCAATTTCATCGGCAAAATATTCCTTGCCGGTGGCAAAGAATTTTACTTTATCTCCTTTGCGAATGGTTCCATTAACGATTTTGAAATAGGCTTCAATACCCCTGAATGGGTTAAACACAGAGTCGAAAATTAGGGCTTGTAGAGGTTCTTTATCATCTCCTTCTGGCGACGGTACTCGCTCAACAATAGCTTCCAGAATTTCTTGAATTCCAACGCCCGTTTTGGCACTGGCTGGAATGATTTCTTTAGCATCACATCCAATCAAATCAATTATTTGATCTTTCACCTCTTCTGGATTCGCACTAGGTAGATCAATCTTGTTGAGGACAGGGATAATTTCTAAATCGTTTTCTAGAGCCAAATACAAATTTGAAATGGTTTGGGCCTGAATCCCTTGAGCTGCATCAACAATCAGTAATGCTCCTTCGCAGGCAGCAATTGATCGAGAAACTTCATAAGAGAAATCTACGTGACCTGGCGTGTCAATAAGGTTAAGTCTGTAGGTTGTTTCTTTGTAGAGAAACTCCATCTGAATGGCATGGCTCTTGATTGTTATACCACGTTCCCGCTCGAGGTCCATGTTATCCAGGAGTTGGTTCTGAGATTCTCGTTCAGTTACCGTTTGGGTGTGTTCCAAAAGTCGGTCGGCCAATGTGCTTTTGCCATGGTCGATGTGTGCAATGATGCAAAAGTTGCGGATGTTTTCTTGTTTCATTACTGCAAAACTAAGCTATTTGGTGCAAATACTAAATTGCTACAGCGGTTAAAAAAAGTTATATTTGTCGTTTTGTCAAGCAAAATAAACTTTACGATTATTACTCAAACAAGTGAGTATCGGTCTTACAATATGAAAAATTTACTCTTTATTTTTTGTGCATTAATTGCATGTCACATCTTAGCCCAAGAGAGCAACGATTGTCAGTATTCTGTGGGAATAGAGTCCAGCGATTGGATTAATCCTCTCAGAGAATTAGATGCTTGTAATGATTTTGATTTGCGGGCTGTAAGCAATGATCCAGAAAGTGATTCATCTTTTGAATGGAGCTATGTTAACAGTTCATCTTCGGATCCTATTGTGATATCTGACCAACGAGATTTTACGTATGAATTTTCTCAGTTAGGTGTGTATCCATTGCGTCTTCGCGCTGTCGATAAGAACGGATGTGTTGCCTACGATTCTCTTACTGTTATTTATGATAATCCTGGTGTGGCCACCTCTAATTTTTATTACAACCTGGGGACGGAACTTCTCCCAGACACCCATAAAATTTGTTCCTTAGACTCCCTAGTAATTTCTCCTCAGATTATAGACGCGGGTACTGCAACAAATTTTTTTAAACCCGTTTCATGGGATGATGTGCTGGGGAGTGTAGACTTTATTGATGGAATTTTCTTGCCGGACGGTGAGGGGGTTTCTTATGAAACAGAATTTGAAATTACAGGATTTGATCCTGCAACCACAATTTCTTTAGCCGATTCCATTGAGGTGTGTGTCAATATTGAGCATTCCTGGTTGGGGGACTTAGAAATGTATCTGATATCTCCTGACAATAAGGAGGTACAACTGTTTGAGGATATAGGAGAAAATGACGAATATTTTTTGGGCCTTCCCATCGATAATGATCATCATCTTGACCGTGAATTAATTGTTGCAGGGGAATGCTGGGAGTACTGTTGGTCTTTAGATCCCGAATTTGAGGTTATAACCAATGAATTGGACAACACCGTCGGGAAATCATTGATTTCTGGCACGTATGACCCTTCTGGTAATTTACTAGACTTTGTTGGGTCGCCTGTTAATGGAGTTTGGGCTCTGAGAATCACCGATAACTTGGCAAAGGATAATGGCTTTATTTGCGGATGGAAGTTGTCTATTAATGTTGGGGATGGTAATGATTTTCTCAATCCTAAGGTTTTGGAATATCGTTGGGACTGTCCTGAAGATCCTGAGTCCATTTTACGTGTGGATTCCACACAATTGGTCGTGCAACCTTCGATTTCAGGTGTACACACTTATGTAATGACGGTCACGGATAATTACGGTTGTGATTACCAAAACCAATTTGAACTTGATGTATACGAGGCCCCGAAAGTTTCAAAACTGGGAGGAGATTTGATTTGTGATAAGGATGTTAATTTATTCGGAGAACGGTACATAGATCAAAATTCTGTTTTGTGGGAGGTAATTTCGGATCAAGGTACATCTCAATATGATTTTTTCCCAAGCTCTAATTGGCGAACACCAAA
>DLQO01000071.1:29622-30007 GCA_002478765.1 Flavobacteriales bacterium UBA7430 | reverse complement strand
CCAAAGAAACCATTAACAATATTAGCCGCACCTTGAGCAACACACTCTTTATTACCATTTCCGTGAGATTCAGTCAATTCATCAATTAGGTTTAGAGTCATCAAGGATTCAATCAATCCAATGGCAGCTAAAATCAATGCATATGGGGTAATGAATTTTAGAGTTTCAAAAGACAAGTTAATCAAAGGTACTTGGAAAGTAGGTAACCCTGCCTTGATGCCTTCACCACCACCAGCAACAATAAATGACTTAACCGTTTCTGTATTCACATCTCCAAAAACAACAATGAGAGAAACCGTAATGATTGCAATCAATGCAGCAGGTAGCTTTTTTGTTAATTTTGGAAGAAACACCATAATTGCCATGGTTAAACCTACTAAACCTA
>DLQO01000071.1:3492-29582 GCA_002478765.1 Flavobacteriales bacterium UBA7430 | reverse complement strand
ACAATTGCTAATCCATTTACAAACCCCATCATCACAGAGTGTGGTATCAGACGTACAAACTTCCCCATTTTGAAAAAACCTGCCAGCGATTGCAGTAGTCCAGCTAATATTAGCGTAGCAAACAAATATTGGAGCCCCATCATGGAGCCTTCGACCCCCATTGCATTCCCTTCTTTAATCAAGTGAACCATAACCACAGCTAAAGCTCCTGTAGCTCCTGAAATCATTCCTGGTCTACCACCAAAAATAGCAGTAATCAATCCCATCATGAAAGCACCATACAAACCTACAACAGGAGAAACACCTGCGACGAAAGCAAAAGCAACAGCCTCAGGAACTAAAGCCAAAGCCACCGTTAATCCAGACAAAACATCGTCTTTGATACTTCCTTGCGTCTTTGATACAAATTCAAACGTAGATTTCATAGTTTATCATTTATGAGTATATACAAGCTCGCGAAGGTAAGGACATTATTAAGAGTACAAAAAGAATTCTTTATTGAAACGAAACACGGGTAAAATCAAATCGATTTCTTATTTTTGAGTGGATTGCATGTCAAATAAATGAATTATTAAAATCACTGTAATGACAAAATCAAAGATTTTAAACAAGAAGCAAATCCAACAGAAATTAACTCGGATGGCTTGGCAAATTTATGAAGCAAATTATCAAGAATCTGAAATAACTATTGCTGGTATCAAAGGGAATGGCTTTGTTATTGCTGAACGTCTTGCTAAAATCATTTCAGACATTTCTGAAATAGAAATACACTTGACTGAAATTAAAATTAATAAAAAGTCTCCTCTAGATTCTCCCATAAAATTGAGTCCTGAGAATGTAAATTATACCGATCAAGTTGTTATTCTTGTTGATGATGTTCTCAATTCGGGGAAAACCATGATCTATGGGGTTAAGCATTTCTTAGACATTCCTGTGAAAAAAATATATACCACAGCCCTTGTGGACAGGAAGCACCACAGATTCCCAATTCGTACAGATTATTCAGGTTTGATTCTTTCTACATCAATTAAAGATCATGTAGCGGTTGAACTCGGTGATAATGAAGGGGCTTATTTAGAATAAATCTCACCTTCTGAGATGAGTTCAAATGAAAAAAAGGCCCCCGTACTGGCGTAACGAGGACCCTAATCAAAACAACTTAATTATGAATATTAATTCAGTACATATAAGAATATGATATTGTACATTGTTTGCAAGTACGCTAATAACAAAACTTCACGCAATAGGTGAAATCTCTCATTTACAGATAGGTAATGACACCTATGCATCCAACTGGGAAACACCTATTCTCAATTACTTGTATTGTCTTTCAAAAAAAAACGTCCACTATTAAGTGGACGTTTAGGTATTTATTTTCTTCGTTCTCTTCGACCTCTAGATGCAGGCTTACGATCTCTAGAACCAGAGCTGCTTCGATCTCTAGACCAATCTCTACCACCTCCGCCTCGACGACGATCTCTACCACCACGTCTGTCAGGAGATTTTGTTTTTTTAGTCACCTCAAGACTTATCTGACGATCTCCAATACTAAAACCTTCAAAGGCTGAGAATACACCCTCAACTTTCGTTTTAGAAACATTGAAGAATGAGAAAGCTCCTTTTACATCAACACCACCAAAGTCATCATTAGTTAACGATGTCTTTTCTCTCAATAAATCTTTAAGGGTTGCCCAATCAAAACCGTCCTTTTCACCGATATTGATGAAAATACGTTCTGAATCACTTGATTTGTCTCTGCTCCTACCAGAAGCATTAAGATCTTGTGCATCCTTATAGAAATTCAATATTTTAGATGAATTTAACGCAATGAATTTCTCAAGAACTTCAGTAACCGTCATTTGCTCTGCAAGCTCATGTATAGCTTCCGTAAATGGTTTTAAAGCATTTGGATGTGCTTGAGCATTGATTAGATTATTCATGGATTGAAATACCATAGCCTTCATAACCTCTTCTCCAGAAGGCACTGTTTTTCGTTCTATTCTTCGGTTAATCGTTTTCTCAATTTGAACCAATTTAAATTTATCTCTACCACCAACAAGTGCAACAGAGGTTCCCGATTTACCAGCACGACCAGTACGACCACTTCGATGCGTATAGACTTCAACATCATCAGGTAATTGGTAGTGAATAACATGGCTAATCTCATCTACATCAATACCACGTGATGCAACATCAGTAGCAACAAGAATCGTTATGTTTTTTGTCTTGAATTGTTTCATGACACCGTCACGCTGTACTTGAGACATATCTCCGTGAAGGCCACCTGTATTGTAACCGTCAGCCATCAATCGTTCGGAAACAGTTTGAGTTTCAGCTCGAGTACGACAAAAGATGATGGCGTATATACTTGGGCAAGAATCTACGATACGTCTTAGAGCTTTATATCGATCTCTATTATCTATTAAATAATAATTGTGCTCAACCGTAGATGCTGCTTGATTTTTAGTGCCGCAAGTAACCTCTATTGGATTATTCATGTAGTTGGATGCAATTTTCGCTACCGGTTTGGGCATGGTAGCGGAATACAACCAGGTATTTCTGTCTTCTGAAGCGGTTTCTAAGATCTCATCAATTGCATCTTGGAAGCCCATATTTAACATTTCGTCTGCTTCATCAAGAACGAGATAATCAATATGACTCAAGTCTACCAAGCGTCTGTTAATCATGTCTTGTAAACGACCTGGAGTAGCAACAATAACTTGTGCACCTCTTTTGAGTTTTCTAGCTTGATCGGTAATACTAGCCCCACCGTATACAGCAACTACATTGGTTTTCTTGAAACGAGCGTAATCATTTAGATCTGCCGCAATTTGAATACACAATTCACGTGTAGGAGCTAAAACTAATGCTTGTGTTTTTCTATTGTCATTGTCAATTTTCTGGATCAAAGGCAAACCAAAAGATGCCGTTTTACCTGTTCCGGTTTGTGCTAAAGCAACCAAATCGGTATCTTCTTTAAGAACAATGGGGATACATTTTTCCTGTACAGGAGAGGGTTTTTCAAACCCAAGATGGTCTACTGCTTGAACAATAACGTCTTCGAGACCAAGCTCAATAAAATTCTGATTCATATCGTCAGATTAAGTGATTAATAAATAACTAACACTCAACCCTTTCGACGAAGTCCGGTTGGACTCACTAACAGAGCATTAGCGTGGCGCGAAATTACAACAATTTATTTAGCTACAACTATGTATAACAAAAAAGCCACTCTAACAGTGGCTTTTAGATTTATTGAAGTGAAGAAAGTTGTTCTTCTATGGTTTTAATTTTAGCCTCCGCATCACTCTGCTTCTTTCGTTCATTCGCAATCACCTGTTCAGGAGCATTATTTACAAAACGCTCATTACTGAGTTTTTTCATAACGGAATTTAAAAATCCTTTGGTATAATCTAACTCATGCATTAAGGTGGCGATTTCTTCTTCGATATTTACCGCTCCAACCAAAGGAATGTAATACTCATTAGATTTAACCCGGAAAGATAAGGCTCCTTCTACTTTCTCCTCCACATAGTCTAACACACTCAAGTTCCCTAGTTTCGAAATCACGGAATCAAAAGATCGATCTGAATCTTCATTGAGTTTTACAAACAATTGGACTTGGTCTTTGTTGGCGATATTCTTTTCCTTTCGAATGGTTCGGATGCCTGAGATCACTTCAGCCGCGAATTCCTCATCTCTTAGTATTTTGTCATTGACAGACTTGACTTCGGGCCAAGGGGCAACAATCAATCGATCATCTTGTGATTTTCGATTCGATACCAATGACCAGATTTCTTCGGAAATAAACGGCATAAAAGGATGTAAAAGCTTTAACAACTCCTCAAAATATCCTAAAGTAGCATTCAAAGTAACACGATCAATAGGCTTTTGATAAGGAGGCTTAATCATTTCTAGATAAGAAGAACAGAAATCATCCCAAACCAATTTATAAACACTCATTAAAACTTCTGAAATACGAAACTTATCATAATTCGTATTTATGGACGTGATGGTTTTACTCAACTTTGATTCAAACCAATCTACAGCTCTTTGACTTGACTCTGGCTGTTTAATTTCAGCGGATTCCCATCCTTTAACCAATCGAAATGCATTCCAAATTTTATTTGAAAAGTTTCTACCCTGCTCACAGAGAGATTCATCAAATGGAAGATCATTTCCAGCAGGAGAACACAACAACATACCTACACGAACTCCGTCAGCTCCATGCTTTTTCATCAATTCGATAGGATCCGGAGAGTTCCCTAAAGATTTTGACATTTTCCGTCCTTGTTTGTCACGAACAATTCCAGTTAAATAAACATTATTGAATGGACGAGCGCCGCGATATTCGTAACCGGTAAGTATCATACGAGCCACCCAAAAGAATAAAATTTCGGGCGCAGTAACCAGATCGTTTGTTGGGTAATAATAATTAATTTCCTCGTTTTCGGGTTCCATAATTCCATTAAAGACCGAAATGGGCCAGAGCGAAGAAGAAAACCAAGTATCCAATACATCAGAGTCTTGACTCAAGTCCTCAGCAGTTAAATCATTCCTCCCTGTAGTTTCTCGGGCAAGCTCAACAGCTTCATCAATGGTTTTCGCAACCACAAAATCATTCAAACCGTCTCCATAAAAATACGCTGGTATTTGATGACCCCACCACAACTGACGAGAAATACACCAATCGTGTACGTTCTCCATCCAGTGACGATAAGTGTTTTTAAATTTCGCAGGCACCAACTGAACTTCGTCTTCCATTACCGCATCCAATGCAGGAGCAGCCAATTTTTCCATCTTCACAAACCACTGAACAGAAATTTTTGGTTCAATAACCGCATCGGTTCTTTCTGAGCAGCCTACTTTGGTTTGATAATCCTCTACTTTAACAAGAATTCCTAGGTCGTTTAGTTCTTTTGAAATTTCTTTACGAACGACAAATCGATCTTTTCCTTGATAATGCAAACCATGTTTATTTAAAGTCGCATCATCGTTTAAAACATCGATAACAGCCAGGCCATGTTTTTCTCCAATAACCTTGTCATTTTGATCGTGAGCGGGTGTGATTTTTAAACAACCGGTACCAAACTCAATATCAACATAATCGTCTTCTATAATAGGTATTGACCTACCAACAATAGGGACAATAACCTTTTTACCTTTTAAATGTTTAAATCGATCGTCATTAGGATTAATACATATCGCTGTATCACCAAGAATCGTCTCTGGACGCGTAGTGGCAATTGTTACAAATTCATCAGAATCTTCAACTTGATATTTAACGTAATAAAGCTTCGAATTAACTTCTTTGTGAATTACTTCTTCATCAGATACCGTCGTCTTTGCTTGAGGATCCCAATTTACCATTCTAAAACCTCGGTAGATGAATCCTTTCTTGTACAAATCAACGAAAACCTCGAGAACAGATGCTGAAAGCTTATCATCCATAGTAAAAGAAGTACGATCCCAATCGCATGAGGCTCCCAATTTCTTGAGTTGGTCTAATATAATACCTCCATGTTTCTCTTTCCACTCCCAGGCATGCTCTAAAAAGGATTCACGTGTCAAATCTTCTTTAGAAATACCCGCCTCTTTTAGCTTGTTTACTACTTTGGCCTCGGTCGCTATAGATGCGTGGTCGGTTCCAGGAACCCAGCATGCATTTTTACCGAGCATTCGAGCACGACGAACTAACACGTCTTGCAGCGTATTATTGAGCATGTGCCCCATGTGTAAAACCCCCGTAACGTTAGGGGGTGGAATTACAATGGTATAAGCTTCTCGTTCATCAGGAGTCGATTTAAAATATTCGTTCTCCATCCAATACTTATACCACTTATCTTCTACTTGTATGGGGTCGTATTTCTTGGGAATTTCCATGGATCCGTGTTCTTTGTATTTTAAGACTCGCAAATCTAATCATTTAGGGCTTAAATGCGATGAATTTGAAGGGTAAAAGTCAAGTGAAAAAGAGAATTACAAGCGGCTTCCAAAAATAGCAGAACCCACACGAACCATGGTACTACCGTGCTCTATAGCTAATGAGTAATCTCCGCTCATACCCATAGACAGTATCTGCAGTTCTTGATTTGTCTTTTGAAATTGACTAAATATTTGCTTTAAATAAGCAAACTCTTTTTCGATTATCGAGGTATTTGAGGTATAGGTAGCCATCCCCATAAACCCTTTAACGGCTACGTGTTTTAAATCAAGTGAACTCGACAAGAGATGTTTCAACTCTTCTAGACCCAAACCAAACTTAGAGGACTCTTTAGCAATATGTACTTGCAATAAGCAATCAATAATTCGGTCGTGCTGCTTGGCACGCTTATCAATTTCTTTGAGTAATTTGAATGAATCTACTCCGTGAATTAAGTGTACAAAAGGAGCTATGAACTTGACCTTATTCGATTGTAAATGACCAATCATGTGCCATTGAATATCTTTGGGTAACACTTCAGCCTTTGCAGCTAAATCTTGCACCTTATTCTCCCCAAAAGAACGCTGCCCTTCCTGATAAGCCGCCATAATAGATGAGTTAGGCTTGGTCTTTGACACAGCTACTAATGTGACCTGTTGTGGTATATGAGCTCTTACTTTGCGTAAATTTTCTTCAATCATAAGAATCAATTATTCAACAAAATTAAAAATTAAGACTGTAAAAAAGACTGTATATGACTTTTCATTCATAATTATTCATGATCCAGACTGTATATAACCAGTCCACTACGTAATTTAGGCTCAACATAAGTACTTTTAGGAGGCATGATTTCATTTCGATCCGCGACTTCTTTCATTTGCTTAACGGTCACCGGTTTTAAAGCAAAAGCAACTTGGTACGCTCCTGAATCAACCGCCTCTTGCAAGCCCCCTAGACCTTTTTTACCATCTAGGAAAGCTACCCTATCGTCATTTCGGACATCTTTAATGCCCAAAATTGGACTTAAAATATGATTTGATAGTAGACTTGCGCCAAGACTCGAAACGCGCCCAAGAGGATTGTATATCGTGTCGTTTGCCTTCAAACCATACCAGCAACCGGAAAAGTACATGCTAATTTCTGATTGCTCCGTAGGTTTTTGAACACACTCTTGTTTTTGAATGGTGAAATGCGCTTTCAATTGCAAAAGAAACTCATTGGTCGTTAATCCGTTGATGTCAAGTATCAATCGATTGTAGTCGAAAATTCGCATTTGTTCGTCGTTAATTAAAAAACTCATGAAATAATGATGGGGCTCATCACCATTATTACTAGTAGATTTCGAAGTTTTTCGAGTACAATACAACATCGAGGATGCGGACCGGTGATGTCCGTCGGCTATGTAAGCAGTCTTTACCTCTCCAAAGAGGTCGATCAACTCATCTAATGCAGCCACACTATCGACACACCAAAAATGATGCAACACCTTATTGGCCGTGGTAAACTCATACTCAGGTCTGGTTTTCACATAAGAGTCTATCCACTCATTGATTCGTGGAACTCCAGAGTAAGTGATTAGAACAGGTTCTGCATTAAAACCGCTGTGCTCTAGGAAATCCGTAAACATCACCTCGCGTGAAGCAATGGTTTGCTCATGAACCTTAATGACTCCTTTTGCATAATCATCCACACTGGATGCAGCAATAATACCAACATAAGAATCCGTCTCAGAAACCTGACGGTAAACGTACAAACTATCTTTTTGATCTTTGAGTAGAACACCATCAGATCTAAATTTCAGATACATATCACGAACGCCTTTATATTTTTGTTGTCCCACCAAAGGAGCATTAGCCGCAGACTGTTCGGGATTGATGATATGCAGAAATGTATAAGGATTGGTCGATAACTTCTCGCGAAGCGCTTGATCTGAATAAGTAAGATAAGAACGAGAAGCGACCAGATGAGCCTTATCTCTAGGAGGTCGTACCCCTTTAAATGCTTTAATTTTCATTATTATATATATTTTAATAATGTAAAATTAAGCAAAGAGTTTATGGAAACAAAAAAAGACGCCATAAAGGCGCCTTTTTGATGGGGACGAAAAAAATTAAACTCTTCTTTCCTTGATACGAGCTTTCTTACCCGTAAGATCTCTAAGATAAAATATACGTGCTCTACGTACCATACCTTTCTTATTAATTTCAATTTTCTCTAAGATTGGAGAATTTACAGGGAAAATACGTTCAACTCCAATACCGTTGGCACCAATTTTACGAATCGTAAATGTTTCGGTGATTCCAGCACCTCGACGCTGAATAACAACACCTTTGAAGAACTGTGTACGTTCTTTGTCTCCTTCCTTAATTTTGTAGTATACCGTTACAGTATCTCCTGCTCCAAATTGAGGGAATTCGTTCTTAGGAACAAATTCATCTTGTACAAATTTTACTAAATCCATTACTTTTTCTTTTTTAAATCCCAACATCCACGTATTGTGCCAGCGGTTGAGTTGTTAGATTTTAAGGGTGCAATATTACAAAATAAAACCTTTACAATTGCTTTAAATCCAATAAAAAATCACTAACGGTTGATGTACATAAAAAACAGCAACGAGAGAATCGGTCTCTAAAAGCTAAACGCTTTATTATGAAACTACTCGAGTAAATCAGGCCTGATCATCTTTGTGCGCTTAAGCGCCTCATCATGACGCCAATCCTCAATTTTTTTAGCATGTCCAGAAAGAAGTAATTCTGGAACCTTAATGCCTCGCCACTCGGCGGGCCTTGTGTAAACAGGCGGAGCCAATAAGCCGTCTTGAAAGGAGTCGGTTAAAGCTGAGGTTTCATCTCCTAAAACCCCAGGAAGCAGTCGGATAATGGCATCACACACCATAGCAGCGGGCAACTCTCCTCCTGAAAGAACAAAATCTCCAATAGATATTTCTTTGGTAATGTAAACATCACGAATGCGCTGGTCAATACCTTTGTAGTGCCCACAGAGAATGATAAGCGACGAACAAGTAGATAGCTGATTTGCTTGCCCCTGATCAAAACGATGCCCATCAGGCGTCATGTATATCACGTCGTCATAAGATCGTTCAGACATTAACTTATCAAGTATCGCAGAAATAGGCTGAACGGACATTACCATCCCAGCACCGCCTCCAAATTGAGTATCGTCAACTCGCCTGTGCTTGTCTTTGGAATAGTCTCTTAACTGATGGAAAACTACATTGACAAGCTTTTTGTCAATTGCGCGCCTCAAAATAGAAGTGGAAAAAGGGCTCTCTAAAAGCTCGGGGTGGAGTGTAATGATATCAATTCTCATGGTGTCAAAAATACATATTATTTTTCTGACCGTTTCACATATCTCGAACGTATCTTTCATTTAAAAGACCTTAAAAAAGCTCATAAAGCCTGTATGTCATACTGTCATGCTAAATCCACAATATATTGTAATTCAATATTTTATAGTAAAAAAGTGAACCTTTAGTTTAAGTTCTTATTTACTAATCAGCATGCCTATTAAACGCAACTATTTGTACTGCATTTAACAACAAGCAATGTAGTTTTGGTTCTAAAAAGGAAGATTTTGAGTTGAAAAAATCAGCCTAATTAATCATCAACCTCATCCAAATACCACATAGGCTCAAAGAGCGTCTTTCCCAAAATTCATAAATAAATCGTACATTAGTTTATATACCTTATTCTACATGAAAAAACCCAACGCATCATCGCTATGTGAAATTCTAGGAATTGAACACCCCATCATTATGGCCCCAATGTTCTTAGTTTCGAATACAGAAATGCTAATCCAGGCCTCAAAATCAGGAATAACGGGTTGTGTACCCGCTTTAAACTACAGAACTGATGATGCGTTTCGCTCTGCCATTCAAGAGATACGCTCCAAGTGCAACGGTCCTATTGGTGTAAATCTTATTGTTAACAAATCAAACTTAAAATTCAAGCAACAACTTAAAAGCTGTCTAGACCTCAACATTGACTACATCATCACCTCGCTCGGGAGTCCTGAGGCCACCATAAATGCTTGCAAACCCAAAGGCATAAAGGTGTTTTGTGATGTGGTTGACGTGAAATATGCTAAAAAAGTAGAAGACTTAGGCTGTGACGCCATCATTGCTGTAAATAAAGAAGCTGGAGGTCATTGCGGCCCCACTCCTGCGGACCAACTAATCCCAGAATTGAAATCTGCTTGCAGCCTACCCATCATTTCTGCAGGGGGTGTATCTAATGGGAAACAAATGAGAGACATCTTAGCACTAGGAGCTTGTGGAATATCAATGGGAAGCCCATTCATTGCTACCATTGAGGCAGATGTCTCTGACGCCTACAAACAGGCCATTGTTGATTACGGTGCAAAAGATATTATTTTAACAGAAAAACTCTCTGGATCTCCATGTACGGTAATCAACACCCCATACGTCCAAAAAGTTGGAACCAAAAGAAATTTCATTGAGAGGATTCTTACTAAAAATAAAAGACTGAAAAAATTCATAAAAATGCTTACTTGGTACAAAGGAACAAAAGCTTTAAAAAATGCAGCCTTTAACACGACCTATGATACAGTTTGGTGCGCAGGTCCATCTATTGAAGGGGTAAAGTCGATACGACCTGTAAAACAAGTCGTTCAGGAGCTTGTTAAAGAATACACGCGCTGATTCATTAACCATCATAATAATCAACAGCCTACAAATAATGAATTGATAAAATCCTTTACTTTGTACAAAGTATTTTAAATGAAGGCACATCAAAAGGCAGAAAAATTTTTCACAGCCGTACTTAATTGTTTTAAAATAGATTCTTTTAAAGCTGTAGAGAGTATGGATATGCTTCTTGTCGAACAGGACAACTGGTACAACTACTTACTTGAAACTAAGGAATTTGGAATCCTTAAAGACATCGAAGGTATGGACTTCTTCGTTTGTACTACTTCAAAATCAGGGATCGCTTTTAAGGGCGACCTCAATACAGAGGAGGTTGAACGAATAAAGCAGTTCAAGGAACTCTATCAAAACTTTTATGAATTGGACATGAATGCACAAGGAGCTGTACTTGAGCAGTTTTTCCCAAATACCTAAAAGTTCAGAACACTCCACCAGAAAGCTCAGTCATTAAAATTCGCCATTCACCTCCAAAGGTTACTCCATGAAGCAATTATTACTTCTTATCCTACTCCTATCAACCCATTTGGTTTATGCTCAAACAAATGCCAAATCAATACAAGCTGTTCGTACAGAAAAATCACCAACGATAGACGGCTTTCTTGAAGCGAAAATATGGTCAGGGGTTTCGCCGGCAAAAGGATGGACGCAAACAGCACCCAGAAATGGAGAACTTGAGCGTGCCCATCAAAAATCGGAAGTACAATTCATTTATGATGACAAATCACTTTACATAAACGCCTTATTCCATGATTCGAAACCAGACAGCATCTCAAGAGAATTTAGCCTGAGAGATGAATGGAATAAAAATTGCGACTGGTTTGGACTATGGATTACCCCTTATAACGATGCCCAAAACGAATTTATGTTTGCAGTTACTGCCGCCGGAGTTCAACTTGACTCTCGATCCAATAATGGAAAAACGGATATGGGTTGGGATGCTGTTTGGCTGAGTGCTGTGAGCATTCATGAAAAAGGATGGTCTGCCGAACTAGAAATACCTTTCGCAGCCCTCAGAATCCCTAACACAGAAATCCAAGAATGGGGCTTAAACATCAACAGAACCATAAAAAGAACAGGAGAAAACTACATCTGGAGTCCCATCGATGTCAGCAAATCAAATTGGGCTGCACAAGCTGGAATTCTCAAAGGGATTAAAAACATAAACACCCCTATAAGACTCTCTCTCACCCCCTATTTGTCTAGCTATCTTGACAGCTATGAGTCTCAAAAAAACACGAACATCAATGGTGGACTTGATTTAAAATACGGAATTAACGAAAGTTTTACCTTAGACATGACTTTGGTTCCTGATTTTGGTCAAACGGTATTTGACAACGAAGTTTTGAATGTAAGCCCCTTCGAAATTCGTTTGGATGAAAATCGAAACTTTTTCACCGAAGGAACTGAATTATTCAATAAGGGCGATCTATTCTACTCGCGAAGAATTGGTTACCACCCCACTCTAAGTCCTGAAACAAAAACACATGAAGTCGTCGTGAAATCTCCAACAAACATCCAACTTCTCAACGCATCAAAAATCTCAGGAAGAACAGCTAAAGGTACGGGCATCGCTATTTTTAACGCAATCACACAAAATACTTACGCCACAATTAAAGACACCGTAACTGATATCCAGCGAAAAGAGCTGATAGAACCCATATCGAACTATAACGTATTTGTAATCGACCAAGTAATTAACGACAACTCTTACATTACTTTCACGAACACAAACGTAAGTCGGAAAGGGAAAGCTAGAAATTCAAATGTTGAAAAGCTTCAAACTCAAATCGCAACTAAAAACAATCGGTTCCGATTTTATGGCGATTTAAGCTACAGTCACACCCAAGAAACAGACATTAATACAAATGGCTTTGCTTCGAATATTAAACTTGAAAAATCGAACGGTAAATTTAGGTTTAACGTTAGGCAAAAGATCATTAGCGAAAACTACAACATAAACGACTTAGGTTATCTGCAAGTTAACAACACACAACAACAAAGAGCAGACCTCACATACCACATCTTTCAACCAATAGGAAAACTACGAAAAGCCGACTTTAGATTTAGCTTGATCAATCAAATGCTCTACAAACCTAACAAACTCAATCAAAGATCTTTAGAGTTTGACCTCGACTTCTATGCTACAAATTTCTTTTCAAGCGGATTATCACTCAATCATACCCTCGGAAACAGTTATGACTATTATGAAGCAAGAACAAATGATTTAAACCATGTTTTCGTATACGGTCCTACCGTAAAAATGTTTTGGTGGAACTCTTTGGACGATCGAAAAAAGTTCTCTGGAGATTTGGGCTTTGGATATGAGTCAAACCCAGAATTTGCAGGGGAATCCATTCACATAAGGTGGGCTCCTCAATACCGAGTCAACGATCATTTGTTTATGTCCTATGTAATCTCTCACAAAACAGAAAAGAACAATGTAGGTAGAGCTTTTGACGCCAATCACAACAATCTTACCGATGAATCAGGAACCTTATTATTTAGTGAACGAAATCGTAAAACCATCACCAATGTTTATAGGGTCTCTTATGTACTGAACAGTAAGTTGTCTTTCAATCTAAAGCTCAGACACTATTGGTCAACCTTAAAGCATAAAGCATTTTTCGAGCTAAAAGATGGAGCATTAATTGAAAGTGATTTCTCAATCAATGACGCAAATGAAAAACCCATTTACAACGTAAACTACAACACTTGGAATTTAGACCTAAACTGCCATTGGCGTTTTGCTCCCGGGAGTGAGCTGAATTTTCAATGGAAAAACTCTGTAAGTAATCTAATATCGGATGCAAGTTTGAACAGTCGAGAGAATTTAAATCGCCTGTTTGAAGAATCTCAAGGAAACAACCTATCTTTGAGATGGGTCTATTACTTGGACTACCAACATTTAAAAAAGTAATTTGTTGTCATTGAGCATCAAACATCAAAAAATAAATTTGTGATTACCCCAAATGATATCTGCTGAAAACATACATAAAAGCTATGAAGGACTTGAGGTCCTCAAGGGAGTTTCACTTCAAATCGAAAAAGGAGAGATTGTGAGTATTGTCGGCGCCTCAGGGGCTGGGAAAAGTACACTACTTCACATCCTAGGCACGCTCACAGATTCAGACAAGGGTTCCGTTTACATCAACAATGAAAACACGAGTGAATTGGAGGCTCAACAACTATCTACGTTTAGAAACAATGAAATAGGCTTTATATTTCAAGCCCATCAATTGTTGCCTGAGTTTTCAGCATTAGAAAACGTTTGTCTTCCTTCTTGGATAAAAGGAGTATCAAAAAATAAAGCTTTAGAAAAAGCAAAAAAAATCCTGAATGATTTAGGCCTTAGTGACCGACTTAATCACAAACCGATGGAACTTTCAGGAGGAGAACAACAAAGAGTAGCCGTTGCTAGAGCTCTTATCAACAACCCATCCGTTGTTTTTGCAGATGAACCATCTGGAAACTTAGACACTGAAGCGGCCAAATCATTACATGAACTGTTTTTCGAACTCCGAGATCGATACAAACAAACCTTTATTATAGTTACCCACAACCGAGAATTGGCAGAGATGAGTGATCGACTTCTGGAAATGCAAGACGGTCAAATCAAATCTATAACAAAAGCGACTTCTGTTCAATAAAGCCAGGGAGCATCAATATGATTAATGAAAAGGACCTAAAAGAATTTCTCGATGAAAAGGTTGATTTGTATCTAAATCCGAACTTCATTGCTGATGACCCTATTCGTATTCCACATTCTTTTAACCAAAAAGAAGACATTGAGATTTCTGCATTCTTAAGTGCTACAATAGCCTGGGGACGAAGGTCTATGATTATGAAGAATGCCAATCACATGATGAACATCATGGATGGTAGTCCACACCAATTTATCCTTCACGCAAGCCCAACTGAAATAAAAAAAAGTTTAAACTTTTGCCACAGAACTTTTCAAGGGGTTGACTTTCAGGCATTCATCTATTCCTTAAGAAACCTTTATAAAAATCATCAAGGTCTAGAAGGCGCTTTTTTTACAGATAAAGAAGACATGAGTGAGGGCATCTCCAATTTTAAGAAATTATTCTTTAGCATAGAACACCCCGCGCGGACAGAAAAACACATCTCAAATCCGTTGAAAGGCTCAGCAGCGAAAAGATTGATTATGTTTCTTCGTTGGATGGTAAGGAGTAACAAAGAGGGCGTAGACTTTGGTCTGTGGAAAAGCTTACACCCCAAACAGCTCTCTTGTCCTCTAGACGTCCATACCGCAAACGTAGGACGGAAACTGGGACTTATTGATCGCAAAGCGAACGATTGGAAAACCGTGAAGGAACTGGATGTTCATTTAAGAAGTTTTTCTCCTGAAGACCCCGCCAGATATGACTTTGCTCTTTTTGGGCTGGGTGTATATGAGAAGTTTTAGCCTATTGACTTTCACGTTTTTGAAAATTCTTTAACTTTGGCTTTTAATGAGATTGTTGGAACCATACTTCCTCTACGCGTTTTTGGCATTAGCCATCCCAATCATCATTCACTTATTTTCTCTCCGCAAACACAAGACAGTCTATTTTAGTAACGTTGCATTCTTAAAGCATATTACGGATAAAAAAAACCACATCAACCAGCTACAAAAGCGATTGTTACTGTTTATTCGCCTCTTGGCTCTCTCTGCCATCATCCTTGCTTTCTGTGAGCCCTACATCAGCAATAATGAAGCCATTGAAGAAGATCGTAAAATTATTGGAATCTATTTAGACAACTCCTTCAGCATGGAGGGTGAAAATGAAAAAGGCATTCTTATTGAGCAAGCGAAAAACAAAGCCAGAAACATCTTAAACGCTCACAAAGAAAAAGACCAATTCATCTTTATTAGCAATGACTTAAAAGGCAAGCATCAACGTATAATGGATGCGAAAAACAGCCTACTTGCCATCGATGAAACCGAAATAAATGCCTCAGTATTAAATCTTGAGTCCATTATAAATCGATGGAATTCTTTAAAACAAAATGAAACCATTTCAAGTTGTGAGCTCTATCTAATTAGCGATTTTCAAAAATCCATCTTTCCAGAAAAAATCTTCTTACAAGACACGACTTATACAACGCACCTAATTCCGATTGAGTCATACCCGCAATCAAATCTCTCTATTGACACCTGTTTTTTGGAATCTCCTAGCCATCATCTCAATCAACAAGAGCAGTTGAGTTTTAAATTAACCAATACGTCTGACGAAGATTTAGAAAACATTTCAGTTAAATTAACGCTCAATGGAAAAACAAAAGCAATCACATCAACATCGATAAAAGCTTATCAAAGTAAAACCTCCAAAATTAACTTCACAAACCAATCTGTTGGAGTTCAAAAAGCCATGATTGAAGTGAGTGATGCAACCCTAGACTTTGACAATAGGCTGTACTTTAATTTTAATGTTGTGGCCAGCAATAACGTTTTAAACATCTATGAGCAAAAGGCAAACAAATCCCTTCAAGCTGTTTTTAATGACACCATTTTTAGCTACAAAGAGTCTAAAGTGGGTGCTCTGAACCTCAATGAAATAAGCACTCAGGACTTACTTATTTTAGCGCATGTTAAAAACCCAACGAGCGGACTCGTAAACACGTTGAAGAACTACATCAATCAAGGAGGAGCCTTACTCATCATCCCTCCTTTTGATTTGAATGTGATAGCCTACGAAAGATTAGCTGAAGAATTACAAATCCCTACCTACACAAAACAAAACAAACAAGAGCTTAAGGTTGCGAACTTCAACATTCAGCACAATCTTTTTAAAGATGTGTTCGAAAAAGAAAGTGAAGTATCTGAATTACCTAAGGTTAATTTCCACTATCATTTGAGTGATAGGTTCTCACAACAAAGAGAACCTATCATGGAATTAAATTCCAAAGCTTCTTTGATAGAATCATACGAACATCAACAAGGAATTATCTATGTCATGTGTTCTCCATTAGATGAGAATGCAACTAACTTGGACCAACACGCACTTTTTGTCCCCTTGCTTCACAACATGGCAACACAAAAAAAATCTGACACCCCCTTATACTTCAACTTGGGAAAAACACGAAACATAAGTGTAAAAAACAGTCCTAATGATGGAACGTGGAAGATTAAAAGGGAGGCCGGTATAAACCTAATACCAGAAGCGAAAAGAAATCAAAAAAACATTAATCTAAAACTTCATAACCTAATCCAAGAAGACGGGTTTTATTCGTTAGTTAACGGTAGAGAAAAACATTGTATTTCCTTTAATTTTGACCGTAAAGAAAGTGAACTGGAATTGTGGGAATCCCAAAATCTGATTGAGCTTAGTAACTCCAACGATCATCTTAACATCTGGGGAAATGAAGGATTAGATTTAGAGAATTCTTTAAAAGAATACCGCAGTGGCTTTGCCCTATGGCAATTCTTCATCTTTACTGCTATGATTTTACTGATCATAGAAAGCCTACTATTGAAAAACTGGAAGAAAAAAACATTCAACAAACTCGATAACGAAGATCTGTCCTATGAAAATGCTTATTAAAAATGCGACTGTTGTAGATGAAAATTCCAAACATCACATGCAAGTGAAAGATTTGCTTATCGAAAATGGGACGATCATCAGCGTAGAAGACAACATAACAACAGCTGATGCAGATGTTTTTGAAGCTAAAAACCTACACGTATCCCTAGGCTGGACAGAGCTCAATGCTCGATTTGGAGAACCTGGATATGAATACAAGGAAGACCTTGAAAGTGGGCTCTCAGCAGCCGCCAAAGGTGGGTTTACTCAAGTAGCACTAATGCCTTCAACAAAGCCCTGCATACAAAGCAAAACGGATGTTAGTTTTTTAACTCAAAGAACCGCAAAACATGCAGTAAATCTTCTTCCTATTGGAGCGCTAACAGAAAATAGAGATGGAAAACAAATTACAGAAATGTACGACATGCATCAATCGGGAGCAATAGCCTTTAGTGATGATAAGCGCTCTATTGAAAACGCATATGTAATGAAAATTGCAATGCTTTATGCAAAAAACTTCGACGGTCTAATCATGAGTTTTTCTTCAGAAAAGAAAACAGCAAATCTAGGGCAAATGAACGAGGGGGTCACAAGTACCAAACTCGGACTTAAAGGAATACCTTCCCTTGCTGAAGAGCTACAACTTGCAAGAGATCTTCAATTGTGTGAATACACCAATGCGAAAGTTCATTTTTCTTCACTTACAACAGCTGAATCCATGAAGATGATTCGCGAAGCTAAAAATAAAGGTCTGAACATAACAGCTGACACCAGTTCCTATCATCTTTTACTCGATGATACAAAATTGGAGCAATTTGACAGCAACTTAAAAGTGAACCCACCCCTACGGTCTAAAAAAGATGTCAAAGCTCTTAAAGCTGCTCTTAAAGATGGAACCTTAGATGCGGTCACTTCAGATCATCAACCCCAAAACATAGAAAACAAAAAATGTGAATTCGACCTGGCAGCCTTTGGGATGATCAACTTAGAAACTTCCTTCTCAGTTGCAAATACAGCCCTTAAAGCAAACCTAAGTATTGAGGAAATTATACCTAAGTTCACCAGTACTCCTAGAAAAATACTTGGACTAGACATCCCTACCATTGAAGAAGGAGCCGTTGCAGATTTAACGATTTTCAATCCAGAACTTAAATGGAAACTTCACAAAAAAGAAATTGTATCCAAATCAAAAAATACAGCATTGACCAACCTGGAGTTTACAGGGAAACCTTTAGCCATATACAACAATGGACAATTTGTTCCTTGCAACTAATTTGACCGACGAAACCGTCAATGACAAAAACAAACAATGCAAAGCCCACGCTTACGGCACCCAATTGGATGAAAAAGGTTTTCAGGGTTCTTGAGCTGCTTTCTCCATCGCTAACCTCAAGATTGGCTACCCATCTATTTTTCACTCCCATCCGTTTTAAAACACCCAAAAATGAATTGAAGTTTTACAACACTGCTGTAAAATCTTCACTCAAATATAAAGGGAGAAAAGTTCAAATTTACAAATGGGGTGATTCAAAACAAGCTGTACTTTTAGTTCATGGTTGGGCAGGAAGAGGGACACAAGTTGCACATTTATCTGAATCACTATTAGCAGCCGGATACCAAGTTTACACCTTTGATGCTCCTGCACATGGCCATTCTGCCGGAAAGAGAACAAACCTTATTGAATTTGGAGAACTCATTGCAAAGATTACCCAGAAATATACAGAGATTAATTCCATCATTGGACATTCTATGGGAGGTACTGCCAGTATTTACGCCCTCACTCAAGGAGTAACTGTCGAAAAATGCATCATCATCGGAACACCAGCTTACACCGAATGGATATTATCTTCCTTTTGTGACCAAATTAATGTTAGTACCCGGGTAGAAAGATTGATGAAAAATTACATGGAAAGAAAATTAAATAAGACCTTTGATGAATTGAACAACAGCAATATGGTTCAAAAAATTAGTGCTAAAGGGTTAATCATTCATTGTAAAGACGATGTAGACACGCCCTTCAAAGATGCTAAAGTGATACATCAGAACTGGAAAAATAGTACTTTGGTCCTCACCAATGGATTGGGGCATCGTAGAATTCTAAAAAATAAGGAAATAGCCCAAAACATTACTGACTTTTTAAAAACACAAACATGCTCGACGCGTTAAACAATCTAAAACATAAAAACTCAAACAACTTCTTTATACTTGCTGGACCATGTGCTATAGAAGGAGAAGAAATGGCATTTGAAATCGCAGATCGGATCAAAGAAATATGCGACAAACTCAAAATACCTTTTATTTTTAAAGGTTCCTTTCGCAAGGCAAACAGATCAAGACTAGACTCCTTCACAGGGATCGGTGATGAAAAGGCTCTGAAAATACTGAAAAAGATAGGGATTCACTTTAACATACCTACCGTCACAGACATTCATACAGCAGAAGATGCGGAAATGGCTGCAGCATACGTAGATGTATTGCAAATCCCTGCATTCCTATGTAGACAAACAGATTTGTTGGTGGCGGCCGCCAAAACAGGGAAAGTCGTTAACATTAAAAAAGGACAATTTTTATCTGCAGAATCGATGCAATTTGCAGCTCAAAAAATCTTAGATACAGGCAACCCTAACGTTGCGATAACAGATCGAGGAACCATGTTCGGTTATCAAGATTTAATTGTAGACATGCGCGCTATACCAACCCTTAAGTCTCTTCATCTACCGGTTATATTGGATGTAACACATTCTCTGCAACAACCCAACCAAAGTTCGGGAGTCACTGGAGGAAAACCTCAATTGATTGAAACCATAGCTAAAGCTGGTATTGCTGCCGGTGCAGACGGTATATTTATTGAAACACATCCTAATCCATCCGTAGCCAAATCAGATGGAGCCAACATGCTACCACTAGATCAGCTTGAGGCCTTGCTCGAGAAATTGGTTCGAGTAAGACAAGCAATAATTTAAACTTCATTTCCTGAATCATCCCCTAATTCTTTCTCAAAAAAAAAGGCTTCCTTAAAAAAGGAAGCCTATATAAAAAATCCTGGGGGGAATTTAATAAGCATTTTATTGACGCGCGCGTGAAATGATTTCAATCATGGTTGATGAAATCAATAACAATTACACGAATATAAAGAGGATGTTAACCGCAGACGGAACAGTGATTCCGACCGTGTTCAAAGTAAAGGTATTTCGGAATGGACTTACTTGAGGGGTTATCATTCTTGTTGTAAACAATTAAAGTTTAGACAAATATAAATTAATTTGTAACTCTGACAAATAATTTGATGATTTACAATCAATTAACACTTGTTTAGTTCTTTATAAATCGCTTGACTAGTTGATTTGAACCTTGCTGAAGTCTGATGAAATATAATCCGGTTGGAAGTTCTGAAACGTCTAAAGTATAAATTGATTGAGAAACTTGCACATCGAAAAACACCTGCTGCAACTCCTGCCCTAACAAGTCCGTTAGCACAACGGCTACCTCACCTAACTTGGATAAAGTAATGTTGACTGACGATTGTGCTGGATTGGGGTGAAGGCTAAAAGCGTCTTCACTAAGAGGGCTTGCATCAAGAGATGTTACCCGAACAGACTCTGAGTAAAAGCCACAGCCCTCTTGATTTTCCACATACAATTGGTAAAGCCCCTTATTTTGAGGGTAATGTACATTGTTGGTCGCCTGAGGTAATGGCACCCCTTTATACAACCATTGTTGGGAAACAACAGCTCCTTGGTTTACTTTATATGATAATGGCTCCATTAATGAGTTTAAATTTTCAATTTCTACCTCAACAGCCGTAGGCATGGCAATGCTAAAAGTATCTATTCTTTCAATAACGATCGTATCCATTTTAACAACAACGGAATCTTTTAAGCCAATGATGTATTCGCCCTCAAAAAGCCCAGTTAACGTTGCGTAACCGTCAACAAATCGAATGGAATCTCGCATAGAAATAGCACCCGTAGATGCACGCCAGTTGTAGAGTGAGTCGGATGTATATTTCGAAAGAATACTTCTTGAATCGCCTGTAACATGAATAATTGCAGTACCGTATTCATAGCTACATGTTGGATTTTCATAATCGATCGTCACATTTAAATTCTCAACACACATGCCATTATCAATGGTAACCAGAGGACTGTAATTGTAAGCATCTGAAACCTTACAGCCTACTTGATCTTTATTCAAAGGAATGTTTGTAAAGTTTACTTCGCAACTTACAGATTCATTATTGATGCTGCCAGAACCTGAAACAAGAACAAGACCAGACAAAGATTCGGGTAAGTCATAAGAAGTTAAATCATTGAATATCGGGATTCGAATGGATCGAAAACCATTTCTTTCTATGGTAGAAGTTAAATAGGTAGAAGTTCCCAATTCTAGGGTGTTTTCATACAAAACAAGTTCGATTACAGGGTTTAAAAAATCCTGATCGGAAAGTGTGTTTTTAAGATTGTACGATAAAACAGGTTTCGCAAGATTATTATCGTATTCAATCGCAAAATCTGAAGCAACCAAAGCTGCACAAGGACTGTACTTACAAGAGCCATCGTCGATGGTTGCAAGTGTATTGTAATTATCTGCCATTGGATCGTTACAACCCAGAACTCCGGAACAATTAAGCACTTGTATCGATGAGGATTGTATACTGGTTTCGTTTAACTTAAAAGAGACCGGAGAAAGCATTTCAACGTCATACAAATTCCCGGCATCAACCAATTGAAATGTAATAAGCTCTCCATCGGTAGCTCCGTCAATTACATCGGTTGTATTGTCATTAGCCCAGATCGTCATTTGAGCCTGACTCACCAAAGCAACAACTTCACTACCTACAACCAAGCCACTTGGCGTCATAGCAACTATGTATGAGGATCGATCGGTAATCGGTAAATTGCTGATTAAAGTAGGAAGCAGTAGCAAAGTCATGTTTGATCCTGTACCACCAGAAATTGAATATCGTTCAGGCTTTTCACACTCAATTGCACCATCATACAAACAAGAGCCGTCATCTTCATAAGCTTGAGGATTGTAATTGTCTGCATTCGGTCGGGTACACCCTGCCGATTCATCCGCATCACAAATACCATCATTATCTGCGTCATTGCTAAGCAGTGTTTGATTGTTGTCTTCTGAACAAGATTCACATCCCGTGGGTATTAAACAAGATTGGTCATCATCCGTCGCATTTTGATTGTAATTACAAGCCTGGCTGTTGGTGCAACCTTCAACAACAGCGTTACACGATCCGTCATCAAGGTTCGCAGAAACGTCGTAATTGGAAGCAGTAGTGTCGGTACAACCTAAGACAACAGCAATACATGAGTTATCATTTGTATTCGCCGAAGCATCGTAATTGAGAGCAGTAGCATCGGTACAACCTAAGGCAACATCCACACAAGAACCGTCGTCTACAGTAGCCGAAGTATCGTAATTGAAGGCAGTAGCATCGGTACAACCTGAAACGCCAACATCACCGCATTCCGATTCACAAAAAATAGAACCTACTCGGTAAGAGAAATATTTTGTTACGGCTAAACCACCAGCAGCCCAAGCAAATTTGGAAGCATAAGCAATCGTAGATCCTGAAGATTGATTGGATAACGTTGCGCTAAATTCATTATCAGACACTTTGGTCATTTGAATTTCAGCAAAAGGTTCTTGCTGCCACAAATAAGCATTGATATCGGGCTTATCAGTATCCAATACCTTAAAAGTAATCGTTACTGAGGAACCCGTTGTCGTAAAATTGACGGTATAACCCTCTGTAAAAGAACTTCCTTGGATTGTTTCTGTGGACTTCTCAACGCACAAACCTGCATCGTCGTAACATTGAGCGGACGAGCTTAGCGGGAAGGTGAAAAGGGAAAATATTATTATATAAAGTAGGTACGGTCTCATATACTGGGGGGTTCGCGTTGTAATTATGCTAGTATCAATTGAAAACCTAAATGTTTCAACAGGGCTAATATAATGATTTTATAATATTTTAGGATACTTTTTTAATCAAAAATATAGCTTCATAGATGTGTTTTAGGAAAATTAGGAAAACAAAAATAGTAAAATCCAAAAAGAGATAATGCAGACTTCAGATATTCATAAATTCAATTTATCTTTGCAACAGAAACATACTTATGAAAAAAACCGGCGTTTTACTCATCAATTTAGGAACACCTGACAGCCCAAAAGTCAAAAGTGTTGGTCCCTATTTACTCGAATTTCTTAATGATGCTCGAGTCATTGATCTTCCATGGATATTACGTAAACTCATTGTAAACGTATTTATTGTTCCCATTCGCATGTTTGGATCGGCCAAGGAATACCAAAAATTGTGGACTGAAAAAGGTTCTCCCCTACTGTACCACAGCCAAGATTTACAAAAGCTAATTCAAGAAGAATTGGGCGATAATTACGACGTTCACCTCGCTATGCGCTACAACAAACCTTCTATAAAGTCTGTGCTTGCAGAAATGAAAAAGGCGCATTACGAAGAAATCATTTTATTCCCTCTGTATCCTCAGTATGCCTCATCCAGCAGCGGAACTGCTATTGAGAAGGCCATGCAGTACATTTCAAAATGGTGGGTCATTCCCAATCTCAAAATCGTCTCTGAATTTTACGAAGATGAAGGTTATATCGAATCCGTTGTAGCACGTGCACAGGAATTTAATTTGGATTCCTACGACCACATCCTTTTTAGCTACCACGGATTGCCTACACGCCACATTAAAAAATGCGACATCGAAGGGTGTAAAGCCAACGAATGTGATTGTTCATTGGTAAACAACAATCATTTCTGTTACCGAGCCAACTGCTTCAGTACGACCACTAAAGTCGCTGAAAAACTTCAGTTGGACGCATCAAAATACAGCGTTTGTTTTCAATCGAGATTAGACAACAAATGGCTTACCCCTTTTGCGGATAGAGAAGTGGAGAGGCTCGCTGAATCTGGAGCCAAACGCATCTTAGTATTCTCTCCAGCCTTTGTTTCCGATTGCCTAGAAACAACGGTTGAAATTGGCGAAGGCTTTAATGAACTTTTTGTTGAAAAAGGTGGTGAATCTTTGGAACTGGTGCCCAGCCTAAACACGCATCCTAGATGGATAAAGGCCCTGAAAGAAATGATTTTAAAAGCTTAACAAAAGAGAATTTAGAAATCCTGAATACCATTAAAAAGATTGAAGGGTCTTTTTAATGATTCCTACACATTCCATCAATTGGTCCTCTGAAATCACCAAAGGCGGTGCAAACCGGATGATGTCTCCGTGGGTAGGCTTAGCAAGCAATCCATTGTCTCGGAGTTTCAAGCAGACGTCCCATGCCTCTTTTCCATTTTTAGGCTTGATGACCATCGCGTTAAGAAGTCCTTTACCTCGAACAGCCGTAATCATATCACTGTCAATATTTTTCAGTTCTTTTCTAAAAAGAACGCCCAAACGATGAGCATTTTCGGCTAAATTTTCTTCGACAACAACTTCAAGGGCTGCCTGAGCTACCCGACATGCCAAGGGGTTTCCTCCAAAAGTAGAACCGTGTTCACCAGGCTGAATACAAAGCATTACCTCATCGTCAGCCAAAACAGCCGATACTGGGAAAACACCTCCTGAAAGTGCTTTTCCTAAAATAAGTAGATCCGGTCGAGCATCTTCATAATCAGTAGCCAACATCTTTCCGGTGCGCGCAATACCGGTTTGAACCTCATCGGCAATAAACAGCACATTGTATTTTGTACAAAGAGTTCTAACGCCTGCAAGATAGCCCTCATCAGGAACAACAACACCTGCCTCACCTTGTATAGGCTCTACCATGAAAGCACAGACATTCGGATCTTTCAGCTCTGTTTCCAAGGCATCTAAATCATTGTATGGTATGAGGTCGTATCCGGGCATATAAGGCCCAAAACCTTCGTAAGAAACAGGGTCATCAGAACTAGATATCGCCGCCAGCGTTCTTCCCCAGAAGTTTCCTTTGGCAAAAAGAATTCGTGCCTTATTATCTTCAATACCCTTTTTGAGATAACCCCATTTCCGAGCTAATTTATTCGCAGTTTCTCCACCCTCAACGCCCGTATTCATCGGTAAGACCTTATCGTAACCGAAAAGCCCCGTTATGTACTTCTCAAACTTTCCAAGCACATCGTTGTGAAAAGCTCTAGACGTTAGCGTTAAGACAGCAGCTTGTTCGTTTAAAGCCGAAACAATTTTAGGATGACAATGCCCTTGATTAACGGCAGAATAGGCGGATAAAAAATCAAAATATCGATTTCCTTCTACGTCCCAAACATAGGCGCCTTCTCCTTTGGAAAGGACCACAGGTAAAGGGTGGTAGTTGTGAGCTCCGTGTTTATCTTCTAGGGCAATGAGTTCTTGTGAAGTCATGATGTAATCGGTCGTTATTTATGAGAAGCAAAGTTAAATTAAATTTGGTGATTACTAAAGACTTTATCAGAAACGAAAAATGCCGCCCAAAAGAGCGGCATTTTTCGATGTAGAATGAATCATCCCCCGATGAATACGTAATGCATTGTAAAATTAGGGATTTATCTGTTTTTCAGTAGATTAGATATTTTTAGATATCAAGAGCCTCATGTGTATAAGTCCAACAAAGTGAGGCTGATATTAGCCTGCAGCGTATAGTTAAAGTGTTGAAATATAATGCATAAGACTAAACAAACGAAGCATCGTTATTTATCTGTGGGTTTAAACTCCGATTGTTCCAGCACATCTTGATTCACATACGGGAAAGAATCAATTTTTTGCAGACTGTAATAACTGTCCAATCCCGAAATACCCGCACAGTTGTATGAGGAAAGATCAATCTGCCCAATGGAATCTACCGATGCGTCGGGTAATTCAACCATTTCAACAGAGCCAATAATAAGTCTGCATCCGTTGGGTAAAAGGATTTCATCGAGAAGCTTCAAGCCAATCTTTACCGAGCTTTCTTTCACAAA
>DLQO01000071.1:0-3444 GCA_002478765.1 Flavobacteriales bacterium UBA7430 | reverse complement strand
GTAAAATGTGCTTGTTTTACAAATGAAGTACTGACCTGGTTTATGGTGTAATATTGGGTCTCTGTAATGTTGGTGTAAGTATCACTCTTCCTGGAGTGCGTAGGCCGACAAATAAGTCCTAGCTGAGGTGGCTGAGACCCTAAATGAACAACCGATGAGAAAATAGCCACATTATCAACACCATCCTTAGATCTTGTGCCTATGAGGTTTGCAGGCTTTACACCTGTGATGGAATTGATGACGTTCAATCGTTTGATTTTATTCAATTCGGAGATGTCGTTTTTATCAAGTAGCATTGGGTCGTGTGTGTAAGGTTAGTATTCTATTTTTCTCGCTTTTCACTAGTGGGTCTCTTCGGTGTGCCCATAATTTTTGTCTGGAATTTCGAGGATATGTTTCTAAATCTACTCTGGGTGTCGGGTAATCGCTGGCGCCGTCATAAAACTGCTTTTCCATATCAGTCATCAACCAGGGCTCATGAATGAATTCATTCGGGATGTGTTTCAATTCGGAAATCCATTTTCGAATAAAGACGCCCTCAGGGTCGTGATCTCTGGATTGTTTTACAGGATTGTATACTCGAATGGTGTTGATACCCGTTACCCCCGCTTGCATTTGAAATTGTGTGAAATGAATGCCCGGTTCATAATCTAAAAACAACTGTGCCAAGTGATACACCCCATGTCTCCAATCGCAATCGTAGTGGTGGCAAAAAAAAGAAACCAATAGGGCACGCATTCTAAAATTAATCCACCCGGTAGTTTGCAGGCAGCGCATGCAAGCATCTACAAGTGGCAAACCGGTAAGACCCTTTTTCCATGCATCAATAAGCTCAGGGTTATTTTCATAAACCAACGTTTCGTAACCTCGATTCACACATAGGGTCTCATAATCGCATTCTGCTTCAAATTTCTGAATGAAATGACTGCGCCACTTCAAGCGCATGGTTATTCCATTAAAACTCCTTTTATAATTAACCGCATTCGGATGGTATTTGATGTAGTGATATGCTTGCTTAATCGACAGGTTTCCCCAAGCCAAATAAGGCGAAATTCGTCCACAAGACCGCCTGCTTTCGGTGGGTTTGGAAATGAATTTCGAATAAAACTGCCCTCTATCTTCACAGAAGGATTTTAAGTATGCCCAAGCACTCTTTTCACCGGGCGCTTGAAAATCATCGGAGTAGTTTTCGCAAATTTGTTTCAATTCCGCTTCCATCTGAAAAGGATGTAAAAACTTCCCGTGGTTTGTTAGGGAATAATCATTCTTAAGGATATCCTCATAAATTTTTTGATACCAAATCTTATCCCAGTCGGCCCGATTTTGTATACCCCTCAGAACATTGTCTTTTTCAAACTCCCTCCACGAAATGCCCAAGTCACGAAAAAATGTTTTCAATGTCTTGTCTCGATTCCAAGTATTTTGAACACCCGACTCTTGATAAGAATAAATCGTATCCAAATCAAATTGCTCCGCTAAATACTCAAAGGCCTCAAATGCTGAAGTATGGAAAATGATTACCTCCCTCCCATACGCCGATAAAACCTCATTCATTTGTGCGATGGAACGGTAAATAAACTGCAAATGTCTTTCGGAGGTATCCGGATGTGATAATAAATCGGACTCAAAAATATAAATGGGTAAATAATCGATGGAATCTAATTCTGCTTGATGAAAGGGCAAGTGATCTTGTGTGCGCAAATCTCGTTTCAACCAAACTACATTCCGTTTTACTTTCATCTACTTTTAAAAAGAATGGATTATTTTTAGTGGTGGACTAGTCTCAAAGTATTCTGTGGGTTTAGCTCTTGTGTTTATTCTGGGCAACGCCCTAAGAATAGATTGTCGTAGGTTCCATTGAAATAAAAATCTTCAGGAGCTTTTCTGTAATGTTCGTCTACAAATTCAGAAATTCCGTTGGCATCAAAACAATTGTTGAAATAAGACCACTCCCAGGCCAACACGGCAATGTTGGTTGGCAAGTCATGGTAAGGCGTTAAGATGTAGCGAAAGGTACCTCCATCATCCGATGCACGAGCGCATGCAAAAGCTTCCAAAGCGTCAATGACGGACGAATCCACACAAGGATTGTACAACAGTGCGATCCCTCCGTGCTCAAGATTGTGCAAATACCTTTGAGGCGGCATGTAATCGTAGGTACCCCATTTCCCCCACATGGGCCGATGAGAACCGCTGGATGGTGGGTGTACATCGTAACAAATTCCCCCAGGATTTTCTATATGGTTGGCTTCGGTGCTTTTACGATAAACCACATAAGGGCTACATACTTCGGGATAGGCCGATTCGATGCAAGAATAATCTATCAGGTCATCCCAGGTATCCGTACATTCATATTCGCAAGTACCGTCATCATAAAGCACATTTTCGTTGTAATTTGTAGCGAGTAAATCGCTACATCCCACAAGCTTTTTTAAATGCAAAATACTGTCTTGCAAAGACAAATTAAGATCCTCAAGATTGGTGTCTGATGAAAAAACATAATCACAGAGATGAAAGTTATTTACTGCTTCTTCTAACTTCACCTGATATCCATGACCGGGAATTAAATATCCCACTCCGTTAAAACCGTATTCAGGTAAGTAAGCTGCACCCTCATTGTTTTTGACAATCACAATGAAATCTACAAGTTCAGAAAATGCTTCCAACAGGTCTGTAGAGTCTGGACAAGCGAATCCAAACATGTTCCACCCTGCTCCCATATCAAATGCAAAGGGATTGAAAGTTTCCTGAGAATCAACAGACAAAATTTGACAGGAAGGATACGAACTCAATAGTTGACTCAACGCAATTGGATATTGTCGGATACAAGAGATCGGATTGTTTTGAATGTTAAGATCAATCATACTTTCGGGTAAATCAGGTAATTCGGTAAGTAGATTGTTTTGTATTCGCAACTGATTGATTGCAAGAGATAAAGCACCTATTTGGCTGATTTGATTGTTGTAAACAAGAGCTGTGGTAAGATTTTTTGGGAAATCGGGCAACGCATTCAAATTGTTGTACGCACAATAAAAAATTTCAAGACTGTCAGGAAGTTCTGAAATGGTAGCGATGTTATTAAAACAAAGTTTTAAATCTTTCACTCCCTCAGGAAATGGGTTTACATAGGTGAGGCTGTTAGAACGCAAATCAATCTTTTTGAGGCTTGAAGGAAAATCTCCCAAAAAGTTAATCTGATTGTTTCGTGCATACAAATACTCCAAACTTTCGGGTAAATCGGAAAGTTCAGTTAAGCCATTCACATTAACAGAAAGCGTTTGTAAATTAGTGAACTGCGAAAGACCGTTGATGTTCACCAAACCCAGATTGTCCAAGTTCAAAAGGGTTATTTCACCCACTTTCAATGGATCAGGCTGAAATTCATTATTCAACAAGTCTGGAAAATTGGTATTGAAATAGGCGATGAGTTTTGGGTCAGAGATC
>DLQO01000028.1 GCA_002478765.1 Flavobacteriales bacterium UBA7430 | reverse complement strand
TTATATGTAGTATTAAAATAAATAATATTTAAATGTTAAAGAGAATTTTAGTCGTTGCCCTAGCCATTTTTATGGTAAGCCCCACTGTTGTTAAAGCTGATGAGGGCATGTGGTTGCCCATGTTCATTAAGCGATTGAATGAAGTAGATATGCAAGCCGCAGGTCTGCAATTAACCGCAGAGGAGCTCTACAGCATCAATCAATCGAGTTTAAAAGACGCCATTGTAGTTTTTGGAGGTTATTGTACTGGAGAAGTCATCTCTAGTGAAGGCTTATTGCTCACGAATCACCACTGTGCCTATACCTCCATACAAAGCCATTCCTCTGTTGAAAATGATTATTTAACCGACGGTTTTTGGGCCATGAATCGCTCCGATGAATTGCCCAATCCAGAGCTATACGTGGACTTTTTAATTCGCATGGAAGATGTTACCGATCGAGTATTAAAAGAAGTCAGCGAGGATTTGTCCGAGGCAGATCGAAATAAGGCCATTCAAGAAGCGATTAAAACCATCAAAGAAGAGGCGGGCGAAGAAAACGATTACATCGTACAAGTCAAATCTTTTTACGAAGGCAATGAGTTTTACCTATTCCTTTACGAACGATTTAATGACATACGTTTGGTAGGAGCACCACCCTCATCTCTTGGGAAATACGGAGGAGATACAGACAACTGGATGTGGCCACGGCACACGGGAGACTTTACGATGTTGCGTATTTACAGCGCTCCTGACGGAACCCCTGCTGCCTATGCCGAGGAAAACGTTCCTTTAACAAAGGAACTGAGAGAAAAAAACAATGCCTTTTACCACCACCTGCCGATTTCATTAGAAGGTGTATCTAACAACGACTTTACTATGGTTTGGGGCTATCCGGGATCTACCGATCGCTACCTGACTTCATGGGGGGTTCGTCAATTGTTAGACATCAAAGCACCGACCATTGTGGACATTCGTGATTTGAAGTTAGAAATCATGAACAAACACATGAATGCCGATCCGAAAGTGCGCATCCAATACGCATCCAAGCATGCCCGAACGGCCAATTATTGGAAATACTTTATCGGACAGTCCAAGGGGCTCAAGCGTTTGGGAGTTTATGAGAAAAAGCAAGATATAGAACAAGACTTTCAGGCGTTCGCAAATGCATCCAAGGCAAATCAATCAAAATACGGAGCGGCACTAGAGCTTGTTGAAGAAGCCTATAACGAGACCAACGAAACAGAAAAGGGAGCTACATTTCTGGCTGAAGTAGGGATAAGAGGTACGGATGCCGTACTGTTTACCTATCGAGCACATCGAATGATAACGAAGTGGATGGATACGGAAGATGCTGAGGAAAAATCCCTTGTATTGGAAGAGCTAAAAAGTTTTGCAGAGGATCATTTTAAGAACTACAATGCCGCTTTAGACGAGGAGCAATTTGCTCGGCTGTATGGCAAATACCAGGCAGAGGTTAACCCTGCACAACACCCGAGCTTCTTTGCTTTTGTAGATAAGAAGTTCAAAGGTAGTTTTGAGAAGTATGCGGCTAAAATGTATGCCAAATCGTATTTCACCGATGCAGAACGCTTCAACGCATTCATGGCTGCACCCAATGCAAAGAAGTTGGCTAAAGATTTGGCTTATGTTGCTTCTAGTTCCGTGTTTCAAAGCTATTTTGGTTTAAGCTCTTTGAATGCAGAGGCCAATGAAAACATGAACAAAGGGAATCGCTTATTTATAGAGGGGCTGCGCAAGATGAACCCAGAAAAGACCTATTACCCGAACGCGAACTTTTCCATGAGAACCACCTACGGTACGGTGGGTGATTATGTGCCAGCAGATGCCGTACATTACGACTTCGAGACGACTTTGGATGGTGTGATGGAGAAGTTTGTGCCTGGAGACCATGAATTTGATATCCCTCAAAAGTTGATTGATTTGCACGAAACAAAAGACTACGGCCCTTATGCCGATGAGAATGGAGATTTGATTGTCAATTTCATCCACAACACCGACATCACTGGAGGAAATTCTGGATCGCCAGTGATCAATGCAAAAGGACACCTCATAGGAACGGCTTTTGACGGCAATTGGGAGGCCATGAGTGGTGATATTGCCTTCGAGCCTGAGTTGCAAAGAACGATATCCTGCGACATTCGCTATGTGTTATTTATCGTCGATAAATACGCAGGTGCGACGCATCTCATTGAAGAAATGGATTTGGTGTATTGATGCGATTGGTTTTGAATATTATAAAAAAGCCCTCGTACTGCGAGGGCTTTTTTTATTCGTTGTAAACGACATGCATCACCGTTTGGCCTACGACCTTTAGCGTGTTTTTATCGATGTGTTCAAGCTTGTCATCGTGGGTGTGCCAATGCTTGTAGAACTTGTTCTTGGAGTTCCGGTCGTATTCAATAATGTCGATGGTAGGAACTCTACCTTGTGCGAGCGCATTGATGTAGAGGTGATCGTCGGTAATCGGATGTGTTTTTTCGTAGGAGAATTGGTTTCCATAACCCAGTTCAGAGGCTGTATTCCAAACTTTTTTCAGTACATGTGGGGCGTAAGCCACCGATACTTGTTCTTGTGTAAAGACCGCATCTTTACCGCCTACCATATCGAGTAAAATACCGAATTTCGCAAAGTAGTTTGGCCGATGTAGGTTTTGTGCCCAGTATTGAGAGCCCAAACAATAGGAATGTTCCATTCTCGGATACTCGCTTTCATCAGGCTGACCGTAATCTTCTGCATCAAAAAGAATAATGTCTACCCCTACATCGGGTTTCTGTATGGAGAATTGTCGGGCAATTTCGAGTAATACGCCCACGCCACTACCGCCATCATTTGCACCATCAATGGGTTTGTTTTTATCGGTTACGTCTTGATCTGCGAAAGGTCTTGTATCCCAATGCGCACACAACATGACGCGCTTTGCTCGATCCGGCTTAAAGGAGCCGATGATGTTTTTAGCCCTCAAAACATTTCCGTCGAAAGCCGTCAATTGAGATTCTTGTACGATGAGGGTGTCACAGAATCCTTTTAAGGTTTCAATCAAGTAGAAACCACAAGCTTCGTGTTCTTTTGAATTGGGAACTCTAGGTCCAAAAGCCACTTGTTTTGCGATGTAAGTATAGGCTGAATCTTCATTGAAAGAAGGCACCTCTACCCCCTTTTTAGGTGTGGGCAATTTCTTTTTTACTTCAGATTCGTTTCCACAACTCCACAACAAGCAAACCAGTAAGAACGTAAAAAGGTTTTTCATCATTTTGTGACCTTATTTTTTAGACCAGCTCGCTCCATCTTTCGAGTCTGTTACGGTTATATTTAGTTTAGCGAGTTCATCGCGAATTAGATCTGCAGTCGTCCAATCTTTGTTGTCTTTTGCCAATTTTCGTAGGTTCAAAACAACTTCCATCACGTCATCAGTCATGCCATTTTGTGAAGCTGATTCAATTTTTTTCAGACCCAAAATGTCGAAGCAGAAGTCAGACATCAACTGAATTAAATCCTTTTTTGAAGTTTCGCTTAAACTTCCGTTACCTGCTGCCATAGAGTTGATTTGTTTAACCACATCAAACAGGTGTGCAATCAGAATAGGTGTGTTGAAATCATCATTGATGGCTTCGTAGAACTTTGCTTTGTAAGCCTCAACGTCCATACTCGATTCGTTTGATGTTTCGATGCTTTCTAGTGTATCTATAGCATTCATCAACTTGGTCATCCCTTTTTCAGCACCTTTAAGAGCTTCGTTGGAGAAATCAACAGTTGATCGATAATGCGCTTGAAGAATAAAGAAGCGGATGGTCATCGGGCTGTATGCTTGCTCTAAATTTTTGTGTGATCCATCAAAGAATTCGCTTAAAGTGATAAAATTACCGAGCGATTTTCCCATCTTTTGTCCATTGATGGTAATCATGTTGTTGTGCATCCAGTAGTTCACCGCATCGTGCCCATCGCTAGCACAAGATTGTGCAATTTCAGCTTCGTGATGCGGAAAGACGAGATCCATTCCTCCGCCGTGGATGTCGAAACGCTTACCCAAATATTTGGTACTCATCGCGGAACACTCCAAGTGCCAGCCTGGAAACCCATCCGACCATGGCGATGGCCATCTCATGATGTGCTCTGGTGCTGCCTTTTTCCAAAGGGCAAAGTCTACAGGGTTTCTTTTTTCCGATTGACCGTCCAACTCGCGGGTATTTGAAATCATGTCGTCAATGTTTCTCCCCGATAGTTTCCCGTAGGTATGATCTTTATCATATTTCACCACATCGAAGTACACATTTCCGTTTACTTCATAGGCGTATCCATTTTTTAGAATCTTTTGAATCATTTCGATTTGCTCGATGATGTGCCCTGTAGCGGTAGGTTCAATACTTGGAGGCAAGGTATTCAACATCTTCATGTCGCGATGGTAGTTGCGGGTGTAATGGGCAACGACTTCCATAGGTTCCAATTCTTCCAAACGTGCTTTTTTAGCAATCTTATCCTCACCAGCATCTGCGTCATTGACCAAATGACCTACATCGGTAATGTTGCGTACGTATCGAGTTTTGTAGCCTAGATGTTGTAAGTACCTGAACACGATATCAAAGGTAATTCCGGGTCTTGCATGACCCAGATGGGCATCACCGTATACGGTGGGTCCGCAAACGTACATGCCAACTCTGTCTTTTGTTATAGGTATAAAGGCTTCCTTTTTTCTATTTAAGGAGTTGTATAGTTTTAGGTCTTGCATGGTTTGGGGGCGTTTGTTTTAATTGTATTGGTTCTTTAAATTAAGAAGCATGTCTTTGGTCAAAGCATCTAGGTCATATTGATGTCTCCAACCCCAATTTTCTTGAGCTTCAGAGTCGTCTATTGATTTAGGCCAAGTATTCGCAATCTCTTGACGTTCATCGGTTTTGTATGTGATTTTAAACTCAGGGATGTATTTCTTGATGGACTGAGCTATTTCTTTTGGATTGAAACTAATTCCTGAGACATTGTATGAGGATCGAATTTTCACATTTTCTGACGGAGCCTCCATGAGCTCTATCGTTGCGCGCACGGCATCTGGCATATACATCATAGGAAGCGTAGTATCTTCAGATAGAAAAGATTCGTATTCTCCATCTTCTAATGCTTTATGGAACACGTGAATGGCATAATCTGTGGTTCCACCTCCGGGTTTTGTTTTCCAGCTTACCAGTCCGGGATATCTTAAGCTGCGTACATCTACACCAAATTTACGATGGTAATACTCACACCAGCGTTCGCCTGCTTGTTTTGATATACCATAAACGGTATTAGGTTCCATGATGGTGTGTTGTGAAGTGTTTAGCCGCGGTGTTGTACGACCAAAAACAGCGATTGAACTTGGCCAATACACTTTTTTGACGCTTCCAAAGCGTGCTAAATCGAGTACATGAGACAGGGAGCGCATGTTTAAAGCCCAACCCAATTCAATATTTTTTTCAGCTGTCGCAGATAAAAGCGCAGCCAACAGATAGATCTGTGTGATGTTGTACTTTTTTACAACGCCTTGCAAACGAGAGTTGTCCATGACATCAAGCACCTCATAGGGCCCTGAATTCATTATTTCATCTGTTGCGTTCTTTACATCAGATGCTATCACATTTGCATGTCCATACATGGATCTTAAATTTATGACCAATTCGGTACCAATTTGGCCTGAAGCCCCTATTACTAGAATTCTATCTTTAATCATTTATTACATTCATTTTAATATCAATTCTACAAATATACAAATTTGGGCCACTTGTAATAACTCTATTCAAGCCTCTTAATAGCTTTGATACACTTCGGGTTAATACAGACCTATTTGCCCCAATCTCATTTTATAAGATCTAGGTAGTATGTGGTAGAAATCTTCTATATTTGTAATAGAATTTACTCTGCCTCTCTAGGATTGCATAAACATAGATTATGCCGTTCTACTCTAAATTGGGACATATTCCCCAAAAACGTCATACCGTCTTTAAGAAAAACGACGGTGGATATCATTACGAACAGTTATTCGGAACGGAGGGTTTCTCCGGACTTGCTTCCTTGTTGTATCATGTAAATCGCCCCACTCAGGTTAAGGAGATTCTTGAATCTATAAATGTAAAACCAGAAAGGGTTCAAGGTGAGGGTTTGAAGTCTCAACGACTAAAAGGATTTGACATACCTGCCATCAACGATTATTTGGAGAGTAGAGTTCCTGTTTTGTTCAATCAGGACTGCACCATCTCATTGGCTTCACCGAAGACCTCTCTCGTTTCGTATTTCTTCAAGAATGCAGCAGCAGATGAAGTTATTTTCATCCACAGGGGTCTTGGAACCCTCAGAACCATGATGGGGAATCTCAGTTTTTCTAATGGCGATTACTTGATTATTCCGAGAGGCGTAATTTATCAAATTGACTTTGAGACGGAGGACAATCGGTTATTGGTCGTAGAGTCATCGGAACCCATTTACACTCCGAGCCGCTACAGAAATAATTTTGGACAACTCATGGAGCATGCTCCCTTTTGTGAGAGAGACTTCAGGGTCCCCAAACGTCTCGAATGTGTTGATGAAAGGGGCGATTTTTTGATTAAAATAAAAAGCCACAACACGATTCATCAATTTAATTATGCAACACACCCATTTAACATAGTGGGTTGGGATGGGTACAATTTTCCTTATGCTTTTTCAATACACGATTTTGAGCCGATTACGGGTCGGGTGCACATGCCTCCTCCGATACATCAAACCTTTCAGTCCAAAGGCTTAGTTATTTGTTCTTTTTGCCCAAGATTGTATGATTATCACCCTCAAGGGGTTCCGGCCCCTTATCATCACAGCAACTTGAATTCTGATGAGGTGTTGTATTATGTCGCTGGAGACTTTATGAGTAGAAATCAGATCCAGCAGGGCGATTTGACTTTACATCCATCAGGCATTCCGCACGGGCCTCACCCTGGAGCTATGGAACGAAGCCTGGGGCAAAAGGAAACCCATGAATTGGCTGTTATGATTGATGCCTTCAAACCTTTGAGCTTGACTCGTGATGCTTTAGCAATAGCCCAAAAGGATTATTACAAGTCTTGGATTTGAATTGAGCGGTAAAAGTTTTAAAAATAGAATAGATGATTAATAACGATATGGAATTGAAAAAAATAGTTTCAGATGCTGAAGATTTTCTTCCCCTATTAGGGACGGATTATATAGAGCTGTATGTGGGTAATGCCAAGCAAGCTGTAATTTATTATAAGAATTGTTTGGGTTTCCAGACGATGGCTTATCAAGGCTTAGAGACGGGTGTTAAGAATCATACATCGTACGTACTTCAGCAAGGTAAAATACGTCTGGTATTAACAAGTCCTATGGGGCCTGACGGCCATATTTCAGAGCATATTAAACGGCACGGTGATGGTGTAAAGGTTATTGCACTGTGGGTAGATGATGCAACAAAATCGTTTGAAGAGACGGTCAGACGAGGTGCAAAACCCTATTTAAACCCTACCGTTGAAAAAGATGAATATGGTGAGGTGGTTCGCTCCGGAATCCACACTTATGGGGATACGGTTCATGTTTTTGTGGAACGCAAAAATTATCACGGCGTGTTTTTACCCGGGTTTGTTCCTCAGACATCTACGTTTAACCCGGATGCTGTTGGCTTGAAGTACATCGACCATATGGTCGCGAATGTCGATTGGGGTGAGATGAATACGTGGACTGAATTCTACATCAAAACCATGGGTTTTGCGAATCTGTTAACCTTTGATGATCATGATATTTCGACCCAATATACTGCCTTGATGAGTAAAGTAATGAGCAATGGAAACGGTCGAGTGAAATTTCCGATCAATGAACCCGCTCACGGAGCAAAACGATCTCAAATTGAAGAGTACATTGATTTTTATAAGGGACCGGGATGTCAACACATTGCAGTAGCCACGAATGATATCATTGAAACCGTAAGCCAAATGAGAGCCCGTGGCGTTGAATTTCTCCAGGTTCCGGGGAGCTATTACGACAATGTATTGGAGCGCTGTGGTGAGATTGATGAAAATCTTTTGATATTGAAGGAGTTGGGTATTTTAGTAGATCGAGATGAGGAGGGCTATCTACTTCAGATCTTTACAAAGCCTGTTTTAGATCGACCAACGATGTTCTTTGAGATCATTCAAAGAAAAGGAGCGAAGTCTTTTGGAAAAGGAAATTTCAAAGCTTTGTTTGAATCTATTGAAGCTGAACAAGCTCGCAGAGGTACGTTGTAAGCAGATTTTGAGCGAACCAAAGGCCTTGATAGTAAAATCGAAACAGAGGGACTTTTAGAGTTCATAAATTCTTTCAATTTTATCTGCCAAAACAGAAGAGAGCTTCTCGTAGGACTCTGTCGACCACCCTGCCACATGAGGACTCAAAAGAACTTTTGAGGAGAGGATAAGGTCATGGAAATCTTTGGGCATTTCGTTTTCGAAAAGGTTTTCGAAACTGGCTTTTTCGTACTCCAAGACATCCAAGCATGCTCCTAGTATTTTGTCTGATTTCAACCCATCAACCAAGGCCTTTGTTTTGACGACTTTTCCGCGTGCGGTGTTGATGACGTAGAAAGGTTTTTTCATCTTTTGCACAAAGGACTCGTCAAGGTAATGATGTGTGCTTTCGTCATAAGGTGTATGAAAGCTGATGATGTCAGCTTTGTCTTGAATGTTTTCTAGGGATGATTCTATGGCGCAGTCGTCTGAGATGTTTGACTCTAAGCTATGGGCTAAAACCTCACAATCAAATCCTGAAAGACACTTTGCAAAGGCTTTTCCCATATTCCCATAACCGATAATACCGATGGTTTTACCTGAGAGTTCGAGGCCTCTGTTCGCTTCTCTCTTCCACTGACCCGAACGAATTTCTTGATCTGCAAGTGTAAGACGATTGAAAAGGGATAAAATCATTCCCAATGAATGCTCTCCGACAGCTTGTCGATTTCCCTCGGGAGCTGAAAACAAGTGGATGCCTCTTTTTTCAGCGGCCGCTAGATCAATATTTTCTAGCCCTGCACCTGATCGAGCAATAAATTTTAAATGGCTTCCAGCATTTAAAAATTCGTCATCTACTTTTATTCTTGAACGAATGATAAGCCCTTCAAAATGAGGTAGTCTTTTCATGATTTCTTCTCGATTTGAGTTGTAATCATGTACGCATGTGAATCCCATAATTTTGAGGCGCTCTTCAAGAATAGGGTGAACGCTGTCAATAAATAATACCTTCATATGTCGTTTTTTTAATCCAGCTAGTGAATAATATTAGATTTAGAAGACGGTAAATGACTTAAAGATCTAAAAAGAGTTTGCCGATCATGAAGTAGATAAAGAGACCCAAAACATCGTTTACTGTCGTAATAAAAGGCCCTGTAGCTAAGGCGGGATCAATTTTATATCGATCTAAAATCAGGGGGACAAAAGTTCCAAAGAGTGCGGCGAAAATAATGACTGCCATCAGGGAAATACTAACCGTAAAAGAGATGGAGCTTGGGTAACCGATCATCAACGTAATCAGCATGATAAGACTTGAACAGATGAGCCCGTTCAAAAGCGCTACACCCAGCTCCTTGACTAATCGCTGACTGATGGTGTCCATCCCCAAGCTATTGCTCGCCAAACCTTGAACGATGATGGCTGCAGATTGCACACCTACATTACCGCCCATTGCCGCTATTAAAGGGATGAAGAAGGCTAATTCTATATGGCTTTGGATGTCAAATATCCCCATCACTTGGGCCCCTAAAATACCTCCGACTAATCCGATGAGAAGCCAGGGCAATCGTGCACGCGTGAGTGTTGCAATGCTGTCGGACGAATCTACTTGCTCACTAATACCTGAGGCCTTGTTGTAATCTTCCATCGCTTCTTCTTTCATCACATCAACGACATCGTCAATCGTAATACGTCCGATGAGCCGGCTAAGGTCATCGACCACAGGAAGAACAACCAGGTCGTATTTATCCATAATGTTGGCCACTTCTTCATCATCAAAATTGGCTTTTACAGAAATTACTTTTTCGTTGTAAACCTTTTTGATGAGATTTTTTTCTGGCGTGATTAGGAGCTTTTTTAGTGATAGAGTCCCAAGTAAAACATCGTGATCATCTACAACATAAATGGCATAAACTTTATCGACTTCTTCGGCTTGTTTACGCATCTCTCGAACACATCGGAGTACAGACCATTTTTCATTCACCCGAATCAATTCTTTTGCCATCAAACCTCCAGCAGTATTCTCCGGATAACCTAAAAGATCAACAATGTCACTGGCATGATCAATGTCTTCAATGTGTGATAGGACTTCTACCTTTTTTTGAGAAGGTAAGTCGGCAATAATATCAGCTGCATCATCTGAATCTAAATTTTCGATGAGGTCTTCGGCAATTTTTTGCGAGGATAAATCTTCTAAAAGGGTTTCTCGACTCTCTTCATCGAGCTCTACTAAGATTTCAGCAGAGTCCTCGTCTTCAAAAAGTTCAAACAAAACCTTTCCGGAAGCATCATCGAGTTCATCAATCAATTCGGCGATGTCTACATTGTGTAATTCCGACAACTCTTTTTTTACTTGCTGGTATTCTTGGCGATCGAGTTTTTCGGTAATTTCACGGAGAAATTTCTTTGTTAATTCAAACTTCATGGCTGTATGCTTTCAAGCTGGTTTGTAAGGTACACAAAATCTTCAACAGACAACCTTTCAGCTCGAAGGCTCAGTAACGAGTCTTCGAAACCACTTTTCCCGATAAGAGGTTTAAGTGAATTCTTTAGTGTTTTTCTGCGTTGACTGAAGGATTGTTTTACGACCTGTTTGAAGAATTTTTCATTACATTCAAGTTTCTTGTTGTGGTTTCTTCTCAATCGAATGACACCAGATTTTACCTTCGGTGGTGGGTCAAAGACATTTTCATGAACGGTAAAAAGGTATTCGATGTCGTAGTAGGCTTGAAGTAAAACAGAGATGATTCCGTATTTTTTATTACCAGGACCACTGGCTATTCGCTCGGCCACTTCTTTTTGGAACATCCCTACGATTTCAGGAATTTGATCCTTATGATCTAAGGCTTTAAAGAGAATTTGCGATGAGATGTTGTAAGGGAAGTTTCCTATCAGCGCGAAATCTTCTGATGTTATGTTTTTTAAATCAAGACGTAAAAAGTCGGCAGCGTGTATCCTTTGGCTTAGATCGGGATATTTGGCCTGAAGGTATAAGACAGATTCAGCATCCAGCTCAATGACATGTGTTTTGAAGTCTTTCGGTAAAAGGAATTGTGTTAAAACGCCCATTCCTGGACCGACTTCTATGACATTTTCATAGCCCGAACCACTCAGACCATCAACGATGGCTCTGGCTATGGAAAGGTCTTTTAGAAAATGTTGACCTAGATGTTTTTTTGCGCGAACTTTTTTCATTTAAATTCTTGTATGACCTCTAACAAGGTACGGAACGCAACAAACTTACCTCGATACCTTTTTTCGTATTCACTTTTTAACTCTGGAGCAAATTTTATTTGGTATTCATCCAGCTTGCTTTTGCTTTCGCAGATGTATTGTACGGAATAAGTAACACCGCCCATTTCCTCCTCAACCAATACTTTGGACATCTTTGCCTCCAAAAACATATTGGTTTTCATCACTTCGGGAATGTGGGTTTCTCTCATCCATTGAAGCCATTCTTGCTCAATAGACTCCTCGATATTTGCGGTAACATTGTAGATAATCATAATTATTCTCCTCTAAGTATGCGATAGCGTTTTCTGGATTCTGAAACGTAAAAACTATCTTGATGATCTGTTATAATTTCTCGATATAACTCAGATGCTAGATCGAATTTTTTGAAATGTTTTTCAAGCAGCTGTGCTTTTGCAAATTTAGCGTCATCTGCCAATATATCGTAAGAAAAGTAGGTAATTATCTGATCCAAGAGTTCACTAGCATCATTCAGTTTTCCTTGCGTTATTTTGATTTTATATTGTTTGTACAGTGCCTCATCAACCAAACTATGGCCTTGGTAGTCTATTACAATAGTGTCCAGGGTGGTGTATGCTTCATTGAGTTTGTTCTGGTAAATTAAAAGTTCTGATCTTGAGAAGATCTCCATAGTGGTTGTGGTGGTATCTAAGTTCAGATTGTCTTGTATCAAGAGGGACAATTCCATTGCATTATTAGCAATCAGTTTTGACGTCGATTTTTTAAGTACGTCTAATTGTGCTTGTGCCCACTCAAAATCACCTTGGTAGTATGAGATTTTAGCTCTTCTGAACTTTGCTTCATGTCCTAAGACGTCATTCTTATAGGCTTTTATGACTTGAGAATAGGACAAGATGGCATCCCATATTTCATTTTTCAGTAATTGGATGTCGGCCTGAAGTAATTTGCATAGCGCCAGATCTTCGGTGCGTGCGGAGGCAATCAACTGGATGTCATTGAGGGTCTTCGACGCTTGATCAATATGGTGCAGCCTGAACGCTTGAATCTCTGCTAAATCTCGAACAAGAAGCAGTGTTTGGCTCGTTTTTCCGAGTTCTTTCAGCAGCTTAGTGTAGTTTTCTTCGAGGTCCAACCAATCGTCTCTGGTAATGTTCGTGCCGCTTTCCAACATGTCTTTTTTAACCTTGACAGCAGCCAATTGAGCGTCAAGGTAATAGGTGGATTCAGCACCTATTTTTATGATGTAATCGTAACACTTACCCGCAATATCAAAAGCTTTATTTTTTTTGCAAATTGCTGCTAAATCATAGATTTTTTTTTGGTTTAGATCAAACCTTTGATCCATGGATTTTTCTTGATCAAAAGCACCTTCGAAATTTTTCTCTTGAATAAACAGCCAAATAAGTAGTTCGTTTACACTGGATTCATTCGACGTTTGCACTTTTTCGATTAGCACCTGTTTCAAGAGGAGGTTGTTTTCATTTTCTCGGTCTTTACTGATGGTTCTACCCATGATGTTTTTCACATTTTGAATGTAGCCCCTGTTGTTTACGACCAGTTCAATGTATGTCTCATACATCATCTTTAAATCGTTCAGCTGTCCGTAAATTCGAGCTAACGGATATCGGTATGTATTTTTTGATGGATCTTGTAATCCAATTTCGTAGGACTTTATTGCGAGTTCTAGATGGTTGTATTTGGTGAATTTTTTAGCGACGATACTCACGTATTGTTTGTTTGCATTTAGTCTTTCAAGGACTTCATCAAAGATTTTCGTCGCTTTCTTTTCTTCACCTGTTAGTGAATAGATATGACCAAAGTCGATACTTACTGTGATGTTATTTGCATACCTCTTGCTGTGTTTTTTTATCAACTTTTCGGCTGCTTTCATCTGATCAAGTGCAATGAAACAATCCAGAAGTTTCTGGTAATAGTTGGTCGATTTGTATTTCTTGTAAAGGTTGCTGTAAATTTCGCTTGACTTCAGGTAGTTTCCTGAGCTGAACAATTGGTTTGCCAATTGAACATCACTATTGGTTTGCCCCAACAGACTTGTTGATATGGCAAGCCACAGGAAGAGGAGGGATATTTTATTTTTTAGCAGAACCTTCATGTCGACTGTCAATGGCATCTAATTGCGTGAGTACTCTCTGTAATTTGATTTCTAATGAATCAAGAGTGTTTGTGTTGTTAGTGTACGCTGCGTTGAGATTAGCTGATAAGTTTTTTAGTTCAGCCAGTATTTTTTGTTCGTCCGTGAAATACACTCCAAACTGTTTTTTGTTAAGATGCCTATGAATCAGGTCTTCTCTCAATGCATGTATCTGTTGTTTGGAGTACGTGTAAACTTCACCAATCGAATCTAGTTGAGTGTTCAATTGATTTAGGTTACGGTATATTTTTTGGTAGGCCAATTTGTCGTGATGCAACCATTGTTTTTGAAAATGAGTTAGATTCTCACTTTCAAACAAATGTATTCTGTCTTTTGATTTTTTTATACAGTTTAGAACTTTGTTGCGACTGACGGTGTCTAATAGTATTTCTTGATCCGTAAGCAAAGCGTCTAGAAGCAGCGTGTTTTTTAACTCATCATTGATGTTTATCTCTCTACATGAGGAAAGGAGAATGGTGACAACTGATATGTATAAAAAATATTTAATCATGACAATAAACCGGAGGTTTTGCTCTGGTTAAGTTATTCGATTTTATCGAATCCGCAATACGGAATCAAAACCTCAGGAATACGAATACCGTTGGCATCTTGATAATTTTCAATGATGGCTGCTAGGACTCTAGGCAGGGCTAGAGATGAACCATTTAAACTATGACATAGTTTGATTTTTTTGTCATCGTCTCTGTAGCGTAATTTAAGTCTATTGGTCTGGTAACTTTCAAAATTTGAAACGGAACTTACCTCAAGCCATTTGTCTTGTGCTGTGGAATAAACCTCGAAATCATATGTTAATGAAGAGGTAAAGCTGATGTCTCCCCCACACAATTGAAGAATTCTGAAAGGCAATTTCAGTTCTCGAAGAATGCCAGCAACATGATCAACCATGCTGTCTAACGTTTTGTACGACTCTTCTGGATGTTGTATTTGGACAATTTCAATTTTGTCGAACTGATGCAACCTATTTAAACCTCTTACATCTTTCCCGTAGGAGCCAGCTTCGCGTCTAAAACAAGGTGTGTAAGCGGTACATTTTACAGGCAAATCTTCTTTTTTTAAGATGACATCTCTGAAAATATTTGTAACCGGTACTTCAGCTGTTGGAATTAAATATAAATTATCTTCTGTAACATGGTACATCTGCCCTTCTTTGTCTGGTAATTGTCCAGTTCCAAAACCAGAAGCCTCATTCACTAAATGAGGGGGCATAACTTCTTCGTATCCAGCCTCAATATTCTTGTCGAGGAAATAGTTGATTAATGCTCGTTGCAACTTTGCTCCTTTACCGCGATAAACTGGGAATCCTGCCCCAGTAATTTTTACACCCAATTCGAAGTCAATGATGTTTTTTTCAGCGACGAGTTCCCAGTGTGGTTTTGCATGATCACCTAAATTCGGGATTTCCCCCTCTTGACTTATGACCTTATTGTCTTCTTCTGATTTCCCTTTAGGCACAGATTCATGAGGGATATTTGGAATTTGAACAAGCTTGTCATGAAGCATCTTTTGAGTTTCAGAGAGCAGTTGACTGAGTTGTTTTGATCGATCTTTTAACTCGGCTGTTTGTGCTTTTTTAGCATTAGCTTCTTCAGTATTTCCAGATTTGTAGAGGATGCCAATTTCTTTCGAAAGCTTATTCGAATTTGCTAGCGTATCATCATGCTCTGCTTGGGTCTGTCGTCTTTTTTCGTCCAATGAAATGAGTGCATCAATGATGTCTCTGGCATCGAAATTTTTTACCGCTAATTTTGCAACGACTTCGTTCTTGTGCGCTCTGATGTAAGCAACTTGTAACATATTCTCTATACTTTAGGGAAACAAAAGTAAGGTATTACAAGGAAATTGCTTCCCAGCACCATAGAAACTTTATTATTTGATTTGTTTATCTTTTGTGTTAAAAAAAGTAACTGGCTATAAATGACAGGCGACCCTCTGTGATTTTTCTCTTTTTTTTAACTCTTGAGTACATCAGTTTTCCATTCCAGATTAAAGCCATAAGAAAGTAGACGATTTCAAAAACGCCGTAGCTAGGGAACGGGATGAGTAATAGGGAGCTGAGCAACATGCCTGAGCCTATAATCATTGAAAACATTCCTTGTCGAATGTATTTTCTTGATTTAAGTGCTCCAAAGCAAAATATGAATAAATTGTATGCTAAAAAGAAGCCAATTGCTGAAACCCGGTGTATGATGGTCTTATCCATCGGAAATAAGGCCGTGATGATTAAAGATATAACAGAGATAATCAGCAAAGTATCCAAAGCTTTTCTTGCTCGGATTTTTGAGAATAATTTCAAAGTAGCTTTTTGTGCATTTAGATAGATGCCAAATGCAATGATGATTAAAGAGGCATTCCAATACCAAGCTGTTATTTCAGCGACCCCAAAGTAAGATAAGGGTTTCGTTATTGGATTGAAATCTGGAATCATGTACCAGCACAATAAGGGTGACACAATACCTAGGATGAGAGAAAAAATCAAATAAAATTTTCTCCAAAAACGTGCTTTAGTGATGCTCATTATTAAATAGATTAAATTAATATTACATTGGTGCCAGAGGGAGCCTGAGCTGTTCTGACGAGGGGTGACTCTAATTACTTACATTAAGTTTGAAGCCTACGCCTCTAATATTTTCTATATATATATTTTCGTCTTCTTTTAAGTATTTTCTCAATCGAGAGATAAAGACGTCTAAGCTTCTGCCCAAAAAATAATCATTTTTCCCCCATAAATTTAATAAAATATTTTCACGTTTAATAATTGTATTTTCTTTTTGTGACAGTAGGGACAAAAGTTTTGTTTCTTTCAGAGTCAGTTGCTTTACACTTTTTCCAAAGCTCAATTTTTGTTCTCGAACGTCGAGTTTGTATGAACCGATAAAGTAAAAGTCGTTAATCTCTTTTCGAACATCTTTTCGTTTTAAAAAGATTTCTATTTTGAGACTAAGCTCTTCCATGTTAAAAGGTTTCGTCATGTAATCATCACCTCCAAGCTTCAATCCTTCTAGCTTGTCTTCTTGCATCGATCGAGCTGTCAAGAAAAGTATAGGAATCTGTGTGTTTTCCAGTCTAATTTTTTTGGCCAGTTCAAAACCATCAATTTCAGGAAGCATAACGTCAAAAATACAGAGGTCAAAAATCGAGGTTTTGAAAACTTCATAGGCTGTTTTTCCATTATCACAGAATACAACCTCATATCCTCTTTTTTCAAGTTGGTCACGAGTTACAAAACTTAAACTTGCATCATCTTCTACATACAATACTTTGGCCATTGTCACTTTTTTATTTTGAAAATTATTCTGGTTCCTTTTCCTAAGGTGCTTTGAATTTCCCAATGCCATTGATGAGCTTTACAGACCTGGTTTACATAATACAATCCTAATCCGAAGCCTTTTACATTATGAACTTTACCTGTTGGAACTCTAAAAAACTTATTCTTAACTTCAGAAAGGTGTTCTTTTGCGATACCGATTCCATTGTCTGAGATTGTAAGCTCTAAACACCCATTCTTTTCGCTAGTTTCAACCTCAATTTTAGGCTGGGCTTTGGAATATTTAATAGCGTTATCGATGAGGTTGTAAATGATGTTGGTTAGGTGAAGTTTGTCACAGAGGATCAAATCATTTTCGGCGATTAGGTTTGTTTTGAGACTTCCTTGATGTTTGGATAATTTAATTTCAACACTGCTAATTATAGAGTTTATAGTCTCATGAAGGCTTATGTGCTCTTTGTTTAGCTCAACATCTGCTCTTTCTATTTCGGTAATTTGAAGCATTTTTTCAACCTGTCTGTTGAGTCGTTCATTCTGCTCCTTGATGATTTGAGAATAGTTGACTAAGTCTTTTTTATCTTTAACGACCTCATCTTCAAGCAAAGCGTCAGACGCTATAAGAATGGTTGAAATAGGTGTTTTAAATTCGTGAGTCATATTGTTTATAAACTCTTTTTGGAGTTCCGATAGACGCTTTTGACGAAGGATGATGCTTAGCGCATAAACGAAAAAAATAACGGTTAGAAAAAGTAAGCCAGAAAAAAAGATCCACAAGCGATTACCAGCCATCAAGTAAGAGGTCTGGTTGGGGAAGTTTACACCAAAATAATAGATAAAATCGTTGTATTTTGGGAGTTCTCCAGCACGTATTTTAGTTTTATTTTCTTGAAATGAAACATACTCTCCGTAGACCATTTTTTCACTCGAACAGTCATAGATAGCATATTCATAGTCGGTTTGAACATTCATTTTATCAAACTCATCGCTCAAATACAGCTTTAAAATGTTTGCGTCGATTGCTTCCCGAACATTTACAATGTAGTAGTCTGATGAAATTTGTTTTACGGTGTTGGTTGCTGGGGAGTCCATTTTATTGTAGGCAGATATTCGTTCAGCAACTCTTTTTAGTGAGATAAAAACACCTTCTTGAAATTGCTTTTGCTGCAGATTCAGGGCTTGGTTAATCCAATAAATCTGCACGCTAATAACTCCCGCAATTGCGATACTTCCCAAAATGGCAATATTACGAATGGCTTTATTTTTCAATGATTTGGCTTAATTTATTGTGGTTGTTATCTGTAGTAAAAACGATTTAAGTGAATTATTTATTGTGTGTTTATTTGAAAGCGTTTAAGCCTGTGATGTCTAGCCCTGTAATCAATAGGTGAATGTCGTGAGTTCCTTCGTAGGTAACTACAGACTCCAGGTTCATCATGTGTCGCATGATTGGGTATTCTCCTGTGATTCCCATTCCTCCTAACATTTGACGAGCTTCTTTGGCAACGGTCATAGCCATGTCTACGTTATTTCTTTTCGCCATGGAGATTTGTGGTGATGTTGCTTGATTTTGATTTCGAAGTTGCCCCAGGCGGTAGGTTAATAGTTGTGCTTTTGTGATTTCAGTAATCATTTCAGCTAGTTTTTTTTGTTGCAGTTGGAAAGCTCCAATTGGTTTGTCAAATTGAATGCGTTCTTTTGCATACCGCAATGCGGTATCATAACAATCCATAGCAGCTCCTATAGCCCCCCAGGCAATGCCAAATCGTGCAGAATCTAAGCAACCCAATGGGGCTGTTAAGCCACTTTTGTTTGGCAATAGATTTTCTTTGGGAACTTTCACATTATCAAACACCAATTCGCCCGTAGCAGAAGCTCTGAGAGACCACTTATTGTGAGTCTCAGGTGTACTAAAACCTTCCATACCTCGCTCAACAATTAAGCCGTGTATTCGACCTTTTTCATTTTTTGCCCACACGATAGCTAAGTCAGCAAAAGGAGCGTTAGAGATCCACATTTTAGCTCCATTTAACACGTAGTGGTCGTCCATTTCTTTGAAGTGGGTTTCCATGTCACTTGGATTTGATCCATAATTGGGTTCCGTAAGCCCAAAGCATCCAATTTTTTCACCACTGGCTAGTTTTGGGAGGTATTTTTTTCTTTGTAATTCGTTGCCATACTTATAGATTGGATACATAACTAATGAGGATTGAACAGATGCTGTAGATCGAATCCCGGAATCACCTCTCTCAAGTTCTTGCATGATTAATCCGTAAGAGATTTGATCGAGTCCAGCACCACCATATTCTAAAGGGATGTAGGGTCCAAAAGCACCAATTGAAGCTAACTCTGGAATGATGTGTTTTGGAAATACTGCTTTTTGACAACTCTCTTCAATGATTGGAGAAATAGAACGCTTTACCCATTCGCGTGTCGCATCTCGAATCATAATATGCTCTTGAGTTAATAAGTCATCTAAATTGTAATAATCAGGTGCTTGAAATAAATCGCTCATTATAAATTATTTTAGATTGTTAAATAGGTTAGATTTATGGTCATTGTGATCTAGTACGAATTTAATGATTTGATTTTGTTTGGCGCAAAGAATCATCATTCCCTTGTGAAGTACTCCAATAATTAGTCCACCATTCGTTTTGTGACAAACAAACGCTATATTTTTGATTTATAATTGGCAATAGGTTGAGTTTTTCTAGCCTCTTTTTTTAGATTTGTTAAAAAGTATGGAATGATCGAAGTACTCAGAGAACCGTCTCAATCGAATTGGACACTACTCCTTTTTTTTGGGATTGTCGCTATTTATATTTTCTTACACAATAATGATTCACGACGCTTTGTATATTTTTTTCGATCTTTTTACAACAAGCAGTATCACATCAACTACGGCCGTTTTAATAAAATATTAGAGCCTTTTAGTATTCTTCTAACCGTATCCTCTGTATTGTCTGCGTCCTTTTTATTGAGTCTTTTTTTAGAATACGATTCAAGAGCTTCTTATTTTGCTTTTTTGTTCCTGGACGCATTGGCAATTATGGTGTCTTATTTAGGATTAAAGTGGTCAACACTTTACTTGTCCAGCATTCTGTTTAAGAAGCAGAGTTTTTTTACGGAATATAGTTTGTTGTCGGTTCAATATGCGAATCTTTTTTTTACGCCTGTTGTCGTGCTCATGATTTACATCTACCTTATTGATTTATTAACTTTCAAAGTCTTAAGTGTTTTATTGTCAATAGCTTTGCTGTTGTTAATTGCTGGTAGGGTTAAGACACTCATTCGCATTCCAATTCGATTTTCTTTGGGTTTTTTGCATATTATTTTATACATTTGCATTTTTGAAATAGCACCATTTTTATGGTTGCTAGTTGGTTTAAATTGTTGAATAGCAGCCCCAGTTTTAAGCTGCTGTATTTTGTAGAAAAATACCTAAAACGATAGAAGATTTGAAAGTAAAAACGATTCTTGTTTCTCAGCCAGAACCCAAGAGTGATGCTTCCCCATATCACGATTTGGCTCGTAAGCAAAAGGTGAATGTAGATTTCCGCCCTTTTATTCATGTCGAAGGCGTATCAGCTGCAGAAGTCAGACAGCAGAAAGTGTCATTTTCGGAACATACTGCCGTTATATTGACCAGTAGAAATGCTGTTGACCATTATTTTCGAGTATGTGAAGAGATGCGATTCGATGTGCCAACATCGATGAAGTACTTTTGTATGTCTGAAGCCATCGCATTCTACTTGCAGAAATACATTACATACAGAAAGCGCAAAATTTATTTTGGAAAGCAGATGTTTGTAGATTTGATTGATACCATCAAAAAGCATAAATCTGAAAACTTTTTATTGCCTTCTTCAGATTTACTGAAGCCGATTATCCCCAAACTGCTGGAGGATAACAAAATTAACTATACCAGAGCCATTTTGTACAATACAGTATGCAGTGATTTGTCTGACTTAGAAGATGTGTTTTATGACATTTTGGTCTTTTTCAGCCCTTCTGGTATTAAGTCTTTACTCCAAAATTTCCCTAATTTTGTGCAGAACAACACACGAATAGCAGCTTTTGGTCAAACGACGGTTAAAGCGGTCGGTGAGGCTGGCTTAAAAGTTAATATAGAAGCTCCTTCGGTGAAGGCACCTTCGATGACTATGGCTCTCGAGCAGTACATCAAGGATGCGAACAAAAAATAGATTTTAAAATTCACGATTGAAAGGGCGATTTTATCGCCCTTTTTTATTGTTTTTTTTTACATTTACAAAGCTATGCATCAAACCTTTCAAAAGACCGAAAGATTAAAGAGTAAAGTTGCCTTAGAAGAATTAATTACTGAGGGCAATTCTGCTAAAAAACATCCTTTTGTTTTGGTTTGGAAGAAGGTCGATGCGCAACAAGAGTTTCCGATTCGAATTGCTTTTTCTGTATCTAAAAAAAGATTTCCTTTAGCGGTTGATCGGAATCAGATGAAGCGTAGGATAACCGATATTTATCGAGTTAATAAAGCAGACTGGTACAATAAGCTCACAGCGCATTATGCCATTCTACTTATTTACACTTCGAATAAAAAAATGAAAACAATCGATTTGGAGCCAAAATTAAAATCGGTTTTTAAACGTTTTATAGTTGATGCTGAAAAAGTTACTTAAGCAAGTTTTTATTTTTTTGATAAAGCTCTATCAAAAAGTTATTTCGCCATGGACACCTGCTGCTTGCAGATATGCTCCAACGTGTTCTGCCTATTCGATCAAAGCGTTTGAAAAACACGGCTTGAGAAAAGGGTTTCTCTTAACAATAAAAAGGATCAGCTCATGCCACCCTTGGGGTGGAAGCGGTTATGACCCAGTGCCTTAAATATTTTGATGATGAAGACAGTATTTAAAAAATTAGCTTTTTGGTTTTGTGTTGGATTGATTTCAATTTCTTCATTTGCCTTTGTTTCTGGTTATTTTGAAGTTAGCAAGAATCTTGACATTTTCACCTCCCTATTTCGAGAAGTGAATGTCTATTACGTTGACGAAACTAAGCCTGGAGAAATGATTGAAAAGGCTATTGACTCCATGCTTAAGAGTTTGGATCCATACACAACGTATATTCCTGAGTCAGAGATTGAAGATTTCCGTTTTCAAACCACGGGTCAATATGGGGGTATTGGTGCAACGATCAGAAAACGAAACGATTATGTTATCATTTCGGAACCTTACAGAGGTTTCCCTGCGGATAAGGCGGGGCTGAAGGCAGGAGATAAATTACTCGAAATTGACGGCAAGTCCGTTAAGGGAAAATCTACACAGGACGTAAGTTCTGTCTTAAAAGGGCAACCCGGAGTTGAGGTAAATTTGCTTATTGAAAGACCCGGAACCGACAAGAAAATCCAAAAAACATTCACCCGAGAAGAGGTGAAGGTTAAGTCTATCCCCTACATGGGCATGGTTGAAGATGGTATTGCTTACGTTCGTTTGAGAAGCTTTACCAGAAATTGTTCCAAAGAAGTTAAGGATGCAATCATAGAGCTGAAAGAAGAAAATGACGTAAAGGGATTGGTTCTTGACCTCAGAAGCAACCCAGGAGGCTTGTTGAATGAGTCTGTCAATCTCTGCAACCTTTTTATTGATAAAGGCTTGGAGGTAGTTTCTACAAAAGGAAAAATTAAAGATTGGGAGAAGTCATACAAGACGAAAAAAGAACCCTTAGATAAAGAGATGCCTTTGGTCGTCCTTATCAATCAGAGTTCCGCATCGGCCTCAGAAATTGTTTCGGGTACAATGCAAGATTTAGATCGCGGTGTGATTATTGGTAAAAAAAGTTTCGGTAAAGGTTTGGTCCAACAGACTAGGAAGTTAAGTTATAATTCACAACTAAAGGTAACGGTGGCTAAATACTACACTCCAAGTGGACGATGTATACAAGCCTTGGATTATGCACACAGAAATGAGGACGGTAGTGTAGGAAAAGTACCCGACTCTCTTAAGACAGCATTTGAAACCAAAAACGGAAGGCCCGTATATGATGGTGGTGGTGTAGACCCCGATATTGTCATTGATAAAGAAGGCTATGCAGAAATATTGGGAAGCTTGGTTTCAAAACAATTGATCTTTGATTACGCGACACAATTTGTTCTTGAAAACGACACAATAGGCGCTCCGGGAATATATCAAATTGATGACGCCTTGTATGAAGATTTTGTTTCATTTTTATCCGACAAAGACTACGAGTATGAAACGAGTACAGAAAAGGAATTGGCTGATTTGATAAATCACGCTGAAGATGAGTACGCTGAGTTTAAAGATGATTTAGAGGTATTGCAGAAAAAATTATTGAGTTACAAGGAAGATGACATCCATAAATATCAATCACAGATTTCAGAGTTGATTTTGAGTGAACTAATGACTCGATATCATTACCAAGAAGGAAGCGTAGTAGCTTCTTTAGCAAACGACCCTGTGTTGAATGAGGCAATATCGGTCTTAAACGACCTGGAACGTTATGAAGGTATTTTATCGGGCTCCGGAAGTGAATAATCAGAACCTCCACTCAAGGTATTATTTTTATGCGTGTTTAAGTATCGTTGTTGGAATACTTACGCAAGACTTTTTCAAGATTCCCTCCACATTAGGATTGATAGCCATAGGTTTAACCTGGATTTTTAGTTTCTCGTTCAAAGAGAAGTTTCAGGCTTTGTTTAGCCAACCTTTGGCTATTGTCATGATGCTATTTTACCTGCTTCATTTAATCAGTATGGCATACACGGAGAATACTTCAGTAGGTTGGAATGATCTGCTTTTGAAGACATCGCTTTTTTTACTGCCTCTTTTCATCACGAGCACTTTTTTTATATCCAATCATAAACGATTTCAAGTTTTGAAAGTCTTTGCATTGTTGATGATGTTTATGGCAGCCTCGGACATTATCCTTTCATCGATTAGATACATAGAAACCAGTCGTTCAGAGGTTTTTTTCTATGTGGAATTGACACATTTTTTACCTCGACAACCGCATTATGTTTCTTGGTATTATTCCTTTGCGGTGTTCATCGCAGCACACCAGGTTTTAACAAATCAAGGAAAGAAGTTTTGGTGGCTGGCTGGCATGGTTCTTCTACTTATTTCTCTGGTACTTTTATCGAGCCGCATTTTTTATATTGCTTTTGTATTGGTTTTCACTGTAAGTACGTTCAAACTATTTAACGCAAACCTGCTCTCAAAATCTCGTTTGCGATTATTGATTCTGGGGACGAGTTTTTTTTTACTCTGCATCTTGATGATCCCCAATACGAGTTCGCGAATCATTGATGCCAAAAATGAATTTGAAAGCTTTGTGGGGGTCTCATCTAAACACACCAACCCAAGAGCTCATTTGTGGAATCACGGCATTCAACTGATTCTTAAGAAGCCAATTTTGGGTTATGGTGTAGGTGATGCACGAGGATTATTAACAAAATCTTTTGAAGGGAATAAAAGCGATTTTTTCAAAAACAATCATAATTTCCATAACCAATACTTACAATCATGGGCTGAAGTGGGAATCCTAGGAGTTTTGTTTTTGATTGTTTTGATGATGATGCCCTTTCTCCAAAAAAATCAACATCCTTTGTTTTTGATTTTTTTGGGGCTCACCCTCATTGGATTCCTAACGGAGAGTATGCTTGAAAGACAAGCAGGGGTAATATTTTTTGCATTCATGTACCCCTTACTTTCTGGTTTTAAATCTGAAGATTTGAAATAACTATTTTTGGTCTGGTAGTAACCCCCTTATTCCTTTAGAAACACCCGTTTGACTCTCTGCGAGACATTTGTGAGTATCTCGTAGGGAATGGTGTTTAGCGTATTTGCCATTTCAAGAATATGATTTTGCGAATTCCAGATGATGACTTCATCTCCTTCTTTAGCTTCCACATTGGTCAGATCAACCATACACATGTCCATGCAGACATTTCCAATAATAGCTACCTTTTTGTTCTTTATCAGAACTTGGCCTTTCCCATTACTCAAACCTCTGCTTAAGCCATCGGCATAACCGATTGGAATGATTCCAATGCGAATACTTTTATTGGCATAATAAGCTCGATTGTATCCAATACTTTCACCTTCTGGTACATGCTTAATTTGTGAAATCAAAGATTTTAGGGAACTGCAGTTTTGAAGTTTTTCACTTCCAATTCCATACAATCCAATTCCCAAGCGCACCATGTCGAATTGAGCCTCTGGATAATTGCGAATCCCTGAAGAATTTAAAATGTGTTTTAGGAATGGTGTTTTTATGTGCAATGCAATTTCTTCGCACATCAATGAAAACTCACGAATCTGAGTTTTTGTAAAGCTCATATCTTCGGGGTTTTCGCTGCTTGAAAGATGACTGAAAACAGATGCGAGTGAGAGCTCATTTTGGTTATGTAACCAGGTGCATACATCTTGAATTTCTGATTTCTCAATCCCTAACCTCCACATCCCTGTATCTAATTTGAGGTGAATGGGGTAATTTGCTAGGTTCCTTTTTTTCAATTCGGATTGCAATAAGTTCAGTTGTTTGAAGCTGTATATTTCAGGCTCTAGACAATGGTCAATGAGTTGTGTAAACTGAGACCTGTCTGGATTGAGGACCATAATTCGGGTTCTAATCCCTTTTTTTCTCAGAGCAATACCTTCATCTACATAGGCAACTGCCAAGTAATCGGCATTGTGGTATTCCAAGTGATGTGCGATTTCATAGGTTCCGTTTCCATAGGAAAAGGCTTTCACCATAACCATGACCTTGGTTTCTTTTTTAAGCAAACCCTTGAAATGATGATAGTTTTCGGAAAGCGCGTTTAGGTTAACCTCTAAAACTGTTTCGTGGTTTTTATGTTCTAAAACTTTTGCAATCTTTTCAAATTGAAACCTTCGAGCTCCTTTGAGTAAGATAGCCGATTTTTCGAGATTTAAAGTTGGAATATTCGCGATGAATTCCTCTGCATCATTGTAGCAGTAGGAGTTAGAGAATAAATTTGAATACTCTTTAAAATAGACTCCTATTCCGATGACTTGCTCAATTCCATAACTGATCAGTAGCTTTGATAATTTCGGAAATAATTTATTTTTAGGGATGCCAGTTTCGTCTAGATCTGAAAGGATGGCAATTTTTTTCGCAATTCCACTTTGTTGCTGTAAAAAATCAAGTGCAATGACTAACGAATCTAGGTCTGAGCTATACGCGTCATTAATCAGTAAGCTGTTGCCTTTTGCCTCTTTAAGTTCTAGTCGCATAGCGAGGGGTTGCAATAGATTTAGCCTGGATTGAATTTCCAAATCATCCAGATTCAATAAGAGTAGGGTGCATATAAGGTGCAAGCAGTTTTCAATGGAAGCTTCATCACGAAATGGGATGGAAAATACTTTTTCAGTATTCTCATGAGTGGTTTTGATAATGGATTGTTCAGCAGTTTGCTTGATATTTTTGACGAAAAGGAAAGCTGCAGGATCTTTTCTTGACCAAGTAATTAGAATGGGAATGTTTCCTGACGAAACGACCTCGTGTATTGTCGGATGATCTTTGCAATAAATAAGCTTTTCGGTTTCAGAAAAAAGCTTCATTTTTTCTTTGACTTTTTCCTCTAAAGAGTTAAAGTTTTCTGAATGCGCCTGTCCAATATTAGTGAAAATCCCTATTGTTGGTTGAATGATTTTCTGAAGTTTTTCCATTTCTCCTTTCTGAGAAATACCTGCTTCAAAAAGTCCGATGTCATCTCCCTTTTGAAGTCCTAAAACGGATAAACACACTCCAACTTGTGAATTGTAACTCTTCGGATTTTTACAAATTTTAAACCGTTGTTGCAGACAAGTGTTTAACCATTCTTTAAGTATCGTTTTCCCATTACTTCCCGTAATTCCTATGGTAGGAATGTCAGACTTCAATCGATGATTTTTCGCAATACTTTGAAAAGCTTGCAGCGTATCATTGACCATTAAGAAATTTGCATTTGGAAAACCTGAAGTATTGAGGGTATTGCTACTTATTAAGAAGTTTCGAGCACCTCTTTGATACAGATCACTGATAAATTCGTGCCCATCGTGATGAGGGCCATGAAGGGCTATATAAAGGTGATGATGAAAGTGTTTGGCTTTACGACTGTCAAGAACGACTTCTCGAATAATTTCGTCTTGAGAATCACCCTTAAATTGCGCTTTGCAAAAAAGAGCTAATTGTTTTATCGTATAGGAAAAGCCGGTCATCAACTATGAATTCTTTTTTAAAAAGCAAGAACGACATAGTGCCTCGTATTCTTCTTGCTCTCCTAAATGTACTAAATTTTTTGAAGCTGTAATTCGATTTGAATGAATGGCTAGGTCACCACAATCTATACAAATAGCATGAATTTTAGACACATATTCAGCAGTAGCCATTAAATGAGGTATCGGACCAAAAGGTTTGCCAAGGTAGTCCATGTCAAGGCCTGCAACGATAACTCGTATTCCCCTGTTTGCAAGTGCAGAACAAACTGCAGGAAGTTCATCGTCAAAAAATTGCGCTTCATCTATGCCTATAACATCTACGTCATTAGCCAACAGCAGAATGTTTGCGGATGAGGGAATGGGCGTAGAATTGACTTCGTTGGAATCGTGAGAGATGACTTTTTCTTCATCATATCGGGTGTCGATGGCTGGTTTGAATATTTCAACCTTTTGTTTGGCGAATTGAGCTCTTCTTAATCGACGAATTAATTCTTCAGTTTTCCCCGAAAACATAGATCCGCAAATGACTTCAACCCAGCCTTTGCTTTGTTTGTTACTATCGGGTGTTTCCAGAAACATTTGGTTTGTTTTTGTTTAAACAAATCTAATAAAATCAGTGTGTTCCATGCTATTTTTACTTAATTTGTTTGTGTAAAGTAAAGACTATGTCAAAACTATTTTTGGTCCCCACACCCATTGGTAACCTAGAAGATATTACCCTGCGTGCGATTCGAATTCTTGAGGAGTCTGATTTAATTTTGGCTGAAGACACACGAACTTCCGGAAAACTTTTGAAGCATCTTAACGTCAGCACCAACATGCAGTCTTTTCATATGTACAATGAGCATAAAGTTCTCAAGAAGATCCTTGAAAAGCTCAAAATGGGCAGTCAAATTGCCCTTATTTCGGATGCTGGTACCCCAGGAATATCCGACCCTGGGTTTTTATTGGTCAGAGCTTGCGTTGAAGAGGGTATTGGCACGGAGTGTCTGCCTGGAGCTACTGCATTAATCCCTGCATTGGTTCAATCTGGATTTCCATCGGATCGATTTATTTTTGAAGGCTTTTTACCTCCTAAAAAGGGAAGGCAGACCCGATTGAAACAGTGGGCAGAAGAATCTAAAACCATCGTCTTCTACGAATCCCCTCATAAAATTGCAAAGACCTTACTTCAACTTCAAGAGTTTGTTGGAGGAGATAGAAGAATATCTGTAAGTCGTGAGCTTTCTAAGAAATTTGAAGAAACGGTGAGAGGCACGGTCAATGAATTGATTGTTCATTTTAGTGAAAAACCTCCCAAAGGGGAGTTTGTGGTTGTTTTAGAGGGCAAGAGTTAACGGTTTAATACTGCGTATTTAGTTTATCATGAAGTCATCTAAAACATGGAATCTTAAGGAAAAGGCAAACACTCAAAAGGTGTTTCACCTTAGCAAAACTTTGGGTGTTTCGAAATCAATATGCGCGCTCTTGGTTCGTAGGGGTATTGATACTTTTGACCAAGCAAAAACATTTTTTCGACCTCAATTATCGATGTTACATGATCCCTTCTTAATGAGGGATATGGATAAAGCAGTAGCGCGTCTTGTGTCCGCTATTTCTGGTAATGAACGTATCTGTGTTTATGGTGATTATGATGTTGATGGTACAACATCGGTGAGTATGATGTATCGCTTCCTTAAGAGTCAGTCTGCAGTATGTGATTACTACATTCCCGATAGAGATGGGGAGGGTTATGGGCTCTCCTTCAAAGGAATTGAATCGGCTTTTGATAAAGGAGCTACTTTAATGATTACTCTCGATTGCGGTATTAAAGCAGTAGAAAAAATTGCTTATGCCCAGTCAAAGGGAATCGATGTAATTGTATGCGATCATCACCGTCCGGGTGAAGTTTTACCTCCAGCTTATGCAGTTTTGGACCCTAAAAGAAACGATTGTGATTATCCGTTTAAGGAATTATGTGGCTGTGGAGTAGGTTTTAAGTTGTTACAAGCATACTTGAAATGCAAAGCTATGGATGATTCGATTGCCTTCGAATATTTAGATTTAGTGTCCGTTGCCATTGGTGCAGATATTGTGCCGATTGTCGGAGAAAATAGAGTTTTAGCGTTCTATGGATTGAAACTTTTAAATGAAAAACCCCGTACAGGAATGAAGGCCTTGATGAGGGAGCACAAACGATTCGGAGCCATGACGATTACGGATGTAGTTTTTACTATCGCCCCTCGTATTAATGCTGCTGGTAGAATGAAACATGCCCATAATGCCGTGCGCTTGTTGATTGAGGAAGACGAAGCTCTAGCCTTAAAGGTGGCAAATGAAATTGAGTTATTCAATACCGACAGAAGAGCTCATGATCAAAGAATTGCCGCTGAAGCACTTTTACAAATACAAACAAACGAGGAGCAGGATAGAGCTGCCACCGTTGTCTATCACCCGGAATGGCACAAGGGCGTGATTGGGATTGTCGCTTCAAGATTGATAGAGACTTACTACCGTCCCACCGTAGTTTTTACGAAAAGCAATGGTTCACTGACTGCCTCGGTTCGATCGGTAAAGGGCTTTGATGTTTACAGAGCTTTGGAGGCTTGCGAAGTGTATATCGAACAGTTTGGAGGGCACAAATATGCAGCAGGATTGACGATCAAGGAAGATCGTTATACAGACTTTAAAAATGCATTTGAAAAAGTTGTCTCGGAAACCATGTCTGAGGAAGACAAGGTAGAAGTTTTAGACGTAGATGACGAGCTTCAATTTTCGGACATCACGATGGGGTTTTTCAATATATTGAAACAATTTGAGCCTTTTGGTCCAGGAAATATGGCGCCTTTATTTGTCACAAAAAGAGTCACGGATCGAGGGAATTCAAAGTCTGTAGGCGTAGACTTCCAACACCTCAAACTGCATCTGTGTAGTGAAAAAGAAAGCCGTTCAGAAATGAATGGGATTGCTTTTAATATGGGAGCTTTTGCCTCGTATGTAAGCAAAGGACTTTCTTTTGATATCTGTTACGCCCTTACAGAAAATGAATGGAAAGGAAACGTGAGTATTCAGTTGAGTGTAAAAGATATCAAGTCATTGTAATTTTCACTTCGCTATCGAAGGGGCTACATAAAGCATCAAAATTCATTTTTTCTTCAATAATACCCAGGCTTAACAGGCGATCTTGAACAAGATCGATGATTTCAGGCTCAATGATTCCATCATATGCCCATTGCGTTTCTTGAAACCAAATGGCTACATCTTCTTTTTTCAATTCGTAACGGTTTGCAATTTCATCAATGGATTCTTGGTTTGCTTTAACCTCTGTGCAAGCCTCGTTAACGGTGTTTAGGATCTGTTCAACTTCGATGGAGTGAGTGCGTAATAAATCCTCACGTACAGCGACGACAAAGCTAGGCCATGGAGTTGGGCACTCACCTATGATTCGGAATTCACCGTTGTCAACAAACGGTTTGGTGGTAAACTTTTCCCACAGAAAATAGTCTGCTTTCTCATCAGCTAAAAATTTCCGACCCCCATGAAGGTTTTTTACAACTTCAAATTTTTGTTGGGTCAAATCCCAATCGTGGTTATCCGCATTTACATAGGCCATCAGATGAGACCCAGAGCCGTACCTAGAGATCGCTGCTCGGCTATCTTTAAGATCATTGATGCTTTTGAATGCTGAATCAGCAGTAACATGAACGCCCCAACGAAGAGGTGATTTGACATAAAACTGTACGATTTTACTCTGATTTCCGTGGTGAATGTCGGCAATGATTCCTTCAGTCAGCAAGATGGCAATGTCAAGCGATCCTTCGCGTAATGCTTTGGTCATAGCTCCAGTACCTCCTCCATAATCTTTCCAGGTTACATCGATAGCATGCGTTGCAAAACGATTTTTTTCGATGGCTTTTTTCCAGGGGAGGTTAAAGTGTTCCGGAACGCCGCCAACCTTAAACTCTGTGTGTTTGGGCATTGTAACGTTCTAATTTAGCGTAAAGGTATTGTAAATAATTAGGATGAATATCCTGAGATTGAATTAAAGCGTTTGTGCAACACTTAACACTCTCGACCTAACTCCTTATCTATAAACTTAGAGAGTTCATTTAGTTTTTGAAAATCACTCATGAAATTGTTCCGATCCTCTTCGGGAACATTGCTGTTTTTCATTTTTTGTAGCATATAATCAATTTTAATCTTGACTTGCTTTGACTTAAATCGAATGACCGCTTCCACGACAATTTCCTTGAGTTTGTCGGTTTCTGTAGGAACAATAATCTCTTTTTTTGCCCAATCACTCAGTTGATATTTGTCACTCAACAACTCAGATACAGCTTGAGTGATGTCAGGATTGTGATGATTTACGAAGAACTTTTGATTTGGAATATCTTTGCGATCTTGAATGAAATTTGTGATTTCCTCGTATACTTTTCGATAAATCGGATGGGTAAATTCAATACCATCTTCATTCAGCTCTGATAAGATGAATTCTGTGGTGCTGATGTTTGTTTCCTCAGTCTCTTCAGCATCATTTAAATATTCAAAACGTAACGAATACGTTCCATAAATGACCAACAAGCGGATCAATGTTGATTCCTCCAGATTTGCACTTAACATTAAAGGTTTTACACCCTGTTTAGGACTACGAACAACTTGCATTGGTTTTGCGTCGGGCAAAGATTTACCCGACCGCGATTGTTCTATACTGGTAAAAACAACTTGTTCTTCAATACCAAGGATTTTTGAAGAGGTTTGAGCGTATACAGTTCGAGCAATATGATCAGGGATGAGTGCAATGGTTGCTGCTACATCCTTAATGAGTTCTGCTCGTTTGATGGGATCCTCTTTTGCCTCATCCAACAACAAGGAACATTTAAACTCTATAAAGTCTTTGGCTTGATTTTCGATATAGTCTTCCAAAACCTCAGAGCTTACCTTTTTTGCATAGGAGTCTGGGTCCTCACCGTCTGGGAATGTGACTATTTTTACATTAAGTCCTGCCTCTAAAATGAGATTAACTCCCCGAAGAGCTGCTTTGAGTCCCGCAGCATCACCGTCAAAGAGAAGCGTGATGTTGTTGGTGAATCTTTTTACGAGCTTTATTTGATCTATGGTGAGTGAGGTACCTGATGAGGCCACTACATTTTCCATTCCAGCTTGGTGCATTGAAATGACATCCGTATATCCCTCAACCAACAAACACCGGTTCCTTTTTACAATACTATTTTTGGCATAGTACATACCATAAAGGACCTTACTTTTGTGGTATATCTCACTTTCTGGGGAGTTTAAATATTTGGCAGCTTTAACGTTGTTTTTTAAGATTCTTCCGCCAAATCCCAAAACACGACCCGACAAGGAGCGAATAGGGAACATAACACGACCGTGAAAACGATCGTAGTTTCTTGATTCTTTGGGAATGGTAAGACCTGTTTTATCGAGAAACTCAATTTTATAACCCTCCTTAAGGGCGAAGGTACTAAAAGCATCACTTTTTTCGGGATTGTAGCCCAACTGAAACTTTTTGAGGGTCTCTTCTCTGAAGCCTCTTTCTTTGAAATAACTCAAGCCAATCGCCCGGCCTTCATCACTATTGAAAAGCTGATCTTGGAAGTAGTCATTCGCGGAATTGCTAACGATGAACATACTCTCTCTGTCGTTTGCCGCCTCCTCTTGTTCGGGTGTACGAACCGTTTCTTCAATGAAAATGTTGTACTTATTAGCAAGATATTTTAACGCCTCAGGATACGTGAAATGCTCATGATCCATCACGAAGTTCACAGAGTTACCCCCTTTTCCACAACCAAAACACTTGTAGATGCCTTTGGCAGGAGATACTGTAAATGAAGGTGTTTTTTCGTCGTGAAAAGGACAATTACCTAACAGGTTCACCCCGCGTTTTTTGAGCTGTACAAAATCACCAACGACCTCGTCTATTCGGGCGGTTTCAAAAATAACGTCTATGGTTTCCTTTGGAATCAATGGTGTGAATTTAGAGAGCTAAAATACTAAAATTAGTTGTTGGTTGATCCTACATTTAAAATCCTGTCACTTCATTCAAAATTTTAATTCGACATGCTCTTTTGTATTTGCTAATCCTTTACCCTAACCACTGCAAAAATCTATTGCACCATTCACTTGTTTATCACGACTCATTTATCGTAAAAAACCTATCTTTGCCCATCTCAAAAAAAGGCCTCCTAAGGTCTTGTAAATTTGCAGATTAGGAATTATGGCAGAGTACAATTTTAAGAGTATAGAAGACAAGTGGCGTAAGCGATGGTCAGAAGAAAAAACGTTTCAGGTAGAAGCGAATTCTGATAAGCCTAAATATTATGTTTTGGATATGTTTCCCTATCCATCTGGAGCAGGATTGCATGTGGGCCATCCTTTAGGTTATATTGCATCGGATATTTATGCACGGTACAAACGTTTGAAAGGTTTTAACGTGTTGCACCCAATGGGTTATGATTCCTTTGGTTTGCCAGCCGAGCAATATGCCATACAAACAGGCCAACATCCTGCGATTACAACAGAACAAAATATCGCTCGATACCGTGAGCAAATGGATAAGATTGGTTTTTCATTTGATTGGGATCGGGAAGTGCGAACTTCTGAGCCGAATTATTACAAATGGACCCAGTGGATTTTTAAACAAGTTTTCAACTCTTGGTATTGCAAAGATGAAGATCAAGCAAAGCCTATTGAGACTTTAATTCAGCATTTTGAGCAAGAAGGAAATACTTCTGTAAAAGCCGAATGCGATGACGTAGCGGTTTTTACCGCTTTGGAGTGGAACGCAAAAACAACGAAAGAAAAAGAAGAAATTCTGTTGGCCTACCGAATGGCTTTTCGCTCGGAAACAATGGTCAATTGGTGTTCTGAACTGGGAACTGTTCTTGCAAATGATGAGGTTAAGGACGGCTTGTCTGAGCGAGGAGGTTATCCCGTCGTTCAAAAAAGAATGATGCAATGGTCCATGAGAATTACGGCTTATGCTCAACGTCTATTGGATGGCTTAGACACTGTAGATTGGACTGATGCTATTCGAGAACAGCAAAGAAATTGGATCGGTCGATCTGAGGGTGCTTCCATCCGATTTGAATTGGAAAGTGAAGCGCTTTCTGAGGATGAAGATCTTGAAATAGAAGTTTTTACCACGCGCCCCGACACCATTTTTGGAGTGTCTTACCTGACTTTAGCGCCCGAACATGAATACGTGTCTCGAATTACCACTGACGCATGCAGTTCGGCAGTACAAGAGTACATCGATCAAACGAAAAAGCGTTCTGAGCGCGACCGGATGTCGGACGTGAAAACTGTTTCTGGACAATTTACCGGAGCCTATGTCAAGAACCCTTTTACAGGAGCTAAAATTCCTGTTTGGATTGGTGATTATGTTTTGGCAAGTTATGGAACGGGTGCGGTAATGGCTGTGCCAGCTCATGACACGCGCGATTTTGCTTTTGCAAAGCACTTTGATTTGCCTTTGATTCAAGTGATCTCCGGCGGTAATTTGCCACATGAATCGCATGATGGTAAAGTAGGAACCATTTTGAACTCTGATTTTCTTGATGGTTTGGAGATAAAAGAAGCCACCAGAGTAATTATTGAGAAGATCGAAGAAAAGGGGGTTGGCTATGGAAAAATCCAATATCGAATTCGCGATGCCATTTTTTCACGTCAGAGGTATTGGGGAGAACCCTTTCCAATTTATTTTGAAGATGGATTGCCAAAAGCTATGGTGGATTCAGATCTTCCATTGACCCTCCCGGATGTGGAAAAATACTTACCCACCGAAGATGGTGAACCTCCATTGGCACGAGCAGAAAAGTGGGAGACTTCCGAAGGGAACGCGATAGAAACGAACACCATGCCCGGATGGGCGGGTTCTTCTTGGTACTTCTTGCGTTATATGGATGCGACCAACGATGGCGCATTTGTATCCAAAGAAGCCGAATCATACTGGAGAAACGTAGATTTATATATTGGAGGTTCTGAGCACGCAACGGGGCACTTATTGTATGCTCGTTTTTGGATGAAATTCCTCTTTGATAGAGGGTTTGTTTCAGAGCAAGAGCCTTTCAAAAAAATGATCAATCAGGGAATGATTTTAGGTCGTTCGAACTTTGTCTACCGAATTAAGGATACCAATACATTTGTTTCATACGGTCTCAAGGATCAGTATGATACTTCGGCGATACATGCTGACGTAAACATGGTGGAGAACGATGTTTTGGATACAGAAGCTTTCAAAGCTTGGCGTTCTGATTTTGCCAATGCCGAATTCATTCTTGAGGATAGCGTTTATAAATGTGGGGCAGAGGTAGAGAAGATGTCCAAGTCAAAGTTTAATGTGGTTAGCCCGGATTTAATTGTAGAAAATTACGGTGCAGACACCTTAAGAATGTATGAGATGTTCTTGGGTCCGTTAGAACAGTTTAAGCCATGGAACACCAACGGAATTTCGGGCGTAAATAACTTCCTGCGTAAGCTATGGCGGCTATTTCATGACGCCGACGGAAATTTTTCCGTTTCTGACGGTACGCCCTCAAAAGATGCATTGAAAATACTTCATAAAACCATCAATAAGGTTGCTGAGGATATTGAAAATTTTTCTTTCAACACCACCGTAAGTACCTTTATGGTTTGCGTTAATGAGCTAACTGCACAAAAGTGCAACAATCGATCTGTTTTGGAACCGTTGGTAATTTTAATTTCATCCTATGCGCCTCACATTGCCGAAGAGTTATGGGAGCAGTTAGGACATACGGATGGTGTTACATATCAAGATTTTCCGGCTTTTGATGCATCCTATTTGGTAGAGAGCTCGCACATGTATCCGGTTTCTTTTAATGGGAAGATGCGTTTCAAGGTTGAGTATGCTTTAGATATGGATAAATCTGAGATAGAAAAACAAATCTTAGTGCACGAAAAAGCCGTTCATTATTTAGCCGGTAAGACACCCAAAAAGGTCATTGTCGTCCCTAAGAAAATCATCAATATTGTAGTTTAAAAATCTAAGAAGATTGTTTGTTCTACGAATGCAGAGTCCTCTCACAATGTGGGGGGACTTTTTCATTTTAGTAATTATTTGAAGCTCAAGCGATATTTAAGCCCAGTCTCTAGGGTTCATTAGGACATTTATCAACTTAGCTTCTTCGGAACCTTTTTCTGTTTTGAAATCGTAATCCCACCTTACGGTTGCGGGTAAGCTCATTAAAATAGATTCTGTTCTTCCTTTGGTTTTAATGCCAAAATGGGTTCCTCTATCGTGAAGTAGATTAAACTCTACATAGCGACCCCGTCGGATCTCTTGCCAATATTTTTGCTCTTCGGTGAACGTTTCCTCTTTGTGTTTTTCAACGATAGGAACGTAAGCCTCCACAAAGCAGTTTCCTGCATCCAATTGGAAGGCTAAAAGCTTTTCCCAGCTCATGTTTTCATCTTCTTGCATGTAGTCGTAGAAGATGCCCCCAACACCTCTAGTTTCATCTCTGTGGCTGTTGAAGAAGTATGTATCGCAGGCTTTTTTGAATTCTGGATAATAATTGGAGTGATGTTTATCACACATACTTTTCATTATTTGATGGAAGTGCTCAGCATCTTCATCAACCAAATAATAAGGTGTGAGGTCTGAACCACCACCAAACCATTGTTTCACAATATTACCTTCGCGATCATACATTTCAAAATAGCGCCAGTTGGCATGTACAGTGGGCACCATTGGACTTCCCGGATGAATCACTAAAGAGAGTCCGCAAGCATAGAAACTGGCTTCACTTACGTCAAATTTTTTTTTAAATAGATCCGGAAGTTCACCGTGAACAATGGAGGTGTTTACCCCCCCTTTTTCGAAGACATTTCCCTTGGTAATAACGCGTGTTTTTCCACCACCACCACCGGGTCTTTCCCAAGCATCTTCAATAAATTTAGCCTTACCGTCTACTTCTTCCAAGGCATGGCAAATGCTATTTTGCAAATCGAAAAGATGTTTTGTGAATGTCTCCTTAATATTCATTTAGCTGTAGTTTTTAACTGCATTTATGAATGCCCTAGCATGATCCACGGGTACGTCTGGTAAAATGCCGTGTCCAAGGTTTACAATGTATCGATCTTTGCCAAATTGATCAATCATTTCTTTGGTCCATTGTTCAATCTTAGGGATTGGAGCATACAATCTAGAAGGATCAAAATTC
>DLQO01000041.1 GCA_002478765.1 Flavobacteriales bacterium UBA7430 | reverse complement strand
TTTAGTGAGGGTTCTGTGGCAGAAGTGGCAGGTGTTAGAAAAGGTGATCGGTTTATTGGTATAAATGGAGAAGAGGCTCAGTACTTTTCAGATTACATAAGCAAGTTGCCGAGTCTAGCAAATCAATCGATAAATATTTCTGTGCTAAGAGACAGAGACACATTAAATTTTGACATGACCTTGGGGGCAGAGGCCAAAATGGGAGTTTATGCGCTTCCGGCTAGTGAATTAATCAACTACGACCGGAGAGAGTACGGTTTTCTCGAATCGTTTCCTGCAGGAACTTCAAGAGCAATAAGCACCTTGGACTCCTATGTTCAACAAATGAAATTGATATTGAACCCTGAGACTGGTGCATGGAAAGGAATGGGAGGTTTTATCAGCATAGGCAAGATGTTTGCTCCTGTTTGGGATTGGCAGTCTTTTTGGAATTTTACAGCATTCCTATCTATTGTATTGGCCTTTATGAACATGTTGCCAATTCCGGCATTGGATGGTGGGCATGTGATGTTTCTTTTGGGTGAGATGATAACGGGCAGAAAGCCTTCAGATAAATTATTAGAATATGCACAAATTGTAGGATTTTTGATTTTGGTAGGCTTGCTCCTTTTTGCAAACGGTCAGGACATCATCAAACTCCTCAAATAATAAGTTTTTTAATTTTATAGTTTAATTTTAAAGTAAATAGAATGAATAATTATGGGATAAATGATGCCCTAAGTGCCTTGGGCGTCGCTAAATTAAATAAAGGGTCCGCTACGGGTAAGACTTGGTTGGGATCTTCAACAACGGCTTCAATACGTTCTTATTCTCCTGTTGATGGAGCGCTTATTGGTGAGGTGGGAGTTACTTCAGAACAAGATTATGAGACGGTCATAGACAGGGCCGTTGCAGCATTCAAATATTGGAGAATGGTTCCTGCTCCTCAGCGAGGAGAGATTGTTCGTCAGTTTGGTAATAAATTACGTGACTACAAAGAACCTTTGGGTAAACTCGTTTCCTACGAAATGGGTAAGTCCTACCAAGAGGGCTTAGGTGAAGTGCAAGAGATGATTGACATTTGTGATTTCGCTGTCGGTTTGTCTCGCCAATTACACGGCTTAACCATGCATTCTGAGCGTCCTGGTCATCGGATGTACGACCAGTACCACCCTTTGGGTGTAGTGGGTATCATCTCTGCATTTAATTTTCCAGTAGCAGTTTGGGCTTGGAACACCGCCTTGGCTTGGGTTTGTGGTAATGTATGTGTCTGGAAACCCTCGGAAAAAACACCGATGTGTGGTGTGGCCTGTCAGAATATTATGGCTGAAGTATTGAAAGAAAATGATTTGCCGGAAGGTATTTGTTCTCTGGTAAATGGCGATTATAAGTTGGGAGAGCGGTTGACGAATGACAAGCGCATTCCTCTAATTTCAGCTACAGGCTCTACTCGAATGGGAAGGTCAGTTGGGTCCACGGTTGCAAAACGATTTGGGAAGTCGATACTGGAGTTGGGAGGCAATAACGCGATTATTGTAACGCCTGATGCTGATCTCGATGTGACATTGATAGGGGCTGTATTTGGTGCTGTAGGCACTGCCGGACAACGCTGCACATCTACGCGTCGTTTAATCATTCACGAAAGTATTTACCATACCGTTAAAGAAAAATTAGTTGCTGCCTATAAGCAACTTCGTATTGGGAACCCATTGGATGAAAACAATCATGTGGGGCCTCTTATAGATGCGGATGCTGTTGTCACCTATAACAGAGCGTTAGAAGCCATAGATGAAGTTGGTGGCAATATCATTGTATCAGGGGGTCATTTGAAGGGCGAGGGTTATGAGTCGGGTTGCTATGTTAGACCTGCAGTTGCCGAAGCTAAAAATCACTATGCAATTGTTCAAAATGAAACTTTTGCACCGATACTTTACTTGATGAAGTACAGCAATCTAGATGATGCTATAGAAATGCAAAATGACGTACCTCAGGGCTTATCTTCAGCCATTATGACTACCAACTTAAGAGAAGCTGAGCAGTTTTTATCTCATGCAGGATCAGATTGTGGAATTGCCAATGTGAATATTGGTACTTCGGGAGCTGAGATCGGAGGTGCTTTTGGAGGTGAAAAAGAAACTGGAGGTGGCAGAGAGTCCGGTTCAGATGCATGGAAGGCATATATGCGTAGACAAACGAACACAATCAATTATTCTACAGAGCTGCCCTTGGCTCAAGGAATTAAGTTTGATTTGTAAGATATTTCTGGCCTTAAATTATGAGAATAACATTTCTACACTTAATTTTGTGTAGGAATGTTTTTTTATGTGCAATCGTAAATCTTTAGTAAGCCTATGAAAATAAATATCAAGCGTCGGTATACCCCCATAGAGCGATTGTTAAATCCATTAAACCATTTACTACAAAACCAATCGACTTCAGCAATCATTACTTTTTTTGCCGTTGTGTTGGCAATGGTATGGGCTAATTCCAGATGGAGTGAGTCATATGAAGCTCTTTGGCACACTCCTTTAGCTCTTACCGTAGGTTCATTTTCGATTACGCAAACCCTGCATGTTTTAATTAACGACGGCCTGATGGCTATTTTCTTCTTCAGTGTTGGGTTGGAAATAAAACGAGAAATTTTTGGAGGTGAACTGTCTTCACCAAAGAAAGCAATTCTTCCGATTTCAGCGGCTTTAGGAGGAATGCTAGTGCCCGCACTAATATATGTGTTCTTTAACCAAGGGACCAGTGCAGAGGGCGGCTGGGGTATTCCTATGGCTACAGATATAGCTTTTTCTTTGGGGATACTCTCTCTGCTAGGGAAACGCGTGCCCATCTCTGTTAAGATTTTTCTTACCGCTTTAGCCATTGTTGATGACTTGGGCGCTGTACTCATCATCGCTTTTTTCTATACTTCGGATATTTTTGTGAATGATTTGATGTGGGGTTTTGTTTTTCTACTCATTCTTCTTCTTGGAAATTATGTGGGGATTAGAAACCAGTTATTCTATTCTATTATAAGTATTGGGGGCTTGTGGATGGCCTTCTTTTTTTCAGGGGTTCACCCCACTATAGCTGGTGTGTTGGCAGCATTTACCATTCCGGGCAGAGTGAAAATCAATGAAAAGTTATTCTTGAGGAATTTGGATACTCTGACCAATATGTTTAGGAAAGCCAATCCAAATGACAATGAGTTTGTGACCAATGACCAAATGGAAATCCTTGAGACGATAAAAGAAGTTAGTATGGATGCAGCGACTCCGCTTCAGAAAGTAGAACATTCTTTGAGTGGTTTTATTTCCTTCATTGTCTTACCGCTGTTTGCTCTCGCCAATACAGGTATTCAATTTCAAGGTGAGGGATTGTCTGTATTAATGCATCCTGTAAGTTTAGGTATTGGTTTGGGTTTAATCATCGGAAAGTTTGTTGGTATTGTTGGCTTGTCAAAGTTGATGGTGTCTTTAGGTATTGCTGAGCTTCCGGATCGATCTACATGGAACCACATTTACGGAGTGGCCTTTCTTGCTGCCGTAGGGTTTACTATGTCACTATTCATATCCGAGCTTGCTTTTTCCGATGATAGAATCATACAAATATCCAAAATAAGCATATTGTTTACTTCAGCTCTTGCCGGTCTTATAGGCTACCTTATATTACGATTCAAGACAAAACCACTACAAGATTAGTTTCGGCCACTCATCTTTTGTTATGAAACCTTGGCTCACGAGGACCTTGTTTTTGTAGCATGCCAGTTGAAGACTTCTAGGACTTTTACTCAAACTCTTGTGAATGGTTTGTATGCATTCAACTTTACCCATGAGTGTTGTCGGTTGGGTGGGAGTACTCAGCCATTGATTTTTGTGTACCAAGACATACTGATGATCATTGGATAAAAAATCATCAGCTTCTTTTGAGTAAATCCACCAAGAGCTGCTGTGCTCGGGATGGATAAATTCCATGGAATTGTAATTTTGTTCGGGATGGTAGTAAAGACACCCTTTTACAAATAATTTAGATTCTACCTCATCAATACCAAGTTGCTTGAGTAACTTTTCACCCGCGAGAGTCTCTAAAACCTTACACTGATGTGTGAGTAGCTTGTTTAATTTTAGATGTAAATAATCGTTCGCATTAGGGCCGATGTAAGTTGTTTTTCCATTGCACTGCTGTGCCAGGTAAAATTTCACAGCCAATTCCCAGTGCTGATAAACTTCCAGTTCTTCATCGTAAACGATTAAATCAACTTCACCAAGAGTTTCTTTTTTTTCGGTTCGAAGCGGTAGGTTTTTCGCTTTGATGGTATATCGTTCAGAGTGTTTTAGCCAAAAAAACACGAGTTGCTCGAAATAGTGTCCCAATCGTCTTGTGTTTTTTGTGGATAGAAATTCGATGAGTTGATCAGGGTTTTTGTCTAATCGGATGAGTGTTTGCTCAAATTTCAAGTATTCTTGTTGAAGTATAACATCGCTTACAGTAATTGATTTATTGAGAAGTCCGCTCGAGCTTATTGCCCAAGCAAGGTCTCTTACTGCTTTATTTTTAAAAAGATGCCTCACCACCTAAATGTACAAAATGTTTGTTACTGAGAGTTGTTTTCAGGGGCCAAGCATTGGTTTTCTGGATAAGAATTTCGTTCTTTTGTGTACGGGTCATATGCTCGTGTTCTAAATAAAGTTAATACAGATGAAATTAAAGTGGATAACAGGTGGCCTCGGCTGGATGTTTGCGGGCCCTATGGGAGCATTGTTGGGATATGCTTTGGGTTCTTTATTTAGCAAAGCTAATGAGCAAGAGAATTTCCAACGCCATTATCAAAACATGAGTCAGCCGGCAGCTCAGTTTGAAATTAGTTTATTGATTCTTGCGGCCTATGTAATTAAAGCTGATGGGAAGGTCGATCAAAGAGAATTGGACTATGTTCGTGCACAATTCAGGCAAATGTTCGGGCCTCAGAGAGCAGAAGAAAGCTTTAAGGTTTTTAAGCATATCATAAACAGCAAACAGGTTTCTTTACGGCAAATCTGTTTACAGATTGACAAGCATGTTTCTCACGCCCAACGACTTCAGTTAATTCATTTCTTGTACGGAATATCTATGGCAGATGGCCATATTGATGTTAAAGAGGTCGAGATTATTGAAAAGATTGGTGCTTACATGTACATTAATGTCCATGACTTAGCATCTATAAAGGCGATGTTCTACAAAGAGCCCAAGCAGAACTATAAAATCTTAGACATCGATCCTTCTGTTTCTGATGCTGATGTCAAAAAAGCCTACCGAAAGATGGCAATGAAGTATCATCCCGATAAGTTAAGTGATTTGAGTGAGGCTCAACAAAAAATGGGAAAAGAAAAGTTTATGAAGGTTAAAGAAGCCTATGAGGCCATCAAGAACGAAAGAGGACTTAACTAAACCTATAAATAACCACAAAAAAAAGCCCAAGCATTGCTTGGGCTTTTTTGGTTTATGAAAACCTTCTTATTTTTCTGATTTTAATGTTGCTCCTAAGAATTCACGATTCATTAGAGCGATATTGTCTAGAGAAATTCCTTTTGGGCATTGTACCTCACAGTCTCCTGTGTTGGTGCAATTACCAAATCCGAGCTCATCCATTTTCGCGACCATGTTGAGGGCACGTTCTTGTGCTTCAACTTTACCTTGAGGAAGGTGCGCTAGGTGAGAAATTTTAGCCGATGTAAATAACATTGCTGAGGAATTCTTACAAGTTGCTACACATGCACCACATCCAATACAAGTTGCGGCATCAAATGCAGCGTCTGCATCAGCTTTGGGGATTGGAATCGCATTGGCATCCTGAGTATTTCCTGAGGTATTTACAGAAACGTATCCACCGACTTGAATGATAGCATCAAAAGCAGATCGGTCAACGACTAAATCTTTAATCACCGGAAATGCTGATGCTCTCCATGGTTCAATGTATATGGTGTCTCCGTCCTTAAATGAACGCATGTGTAACTGACAAGTTGTTATCAGATTCTCAGGTCCGTGCGGTTCACCATTAATGTACATAGAACAAGACCCGCAAATTCCTTCGCGACAATCGTGATCAAAAGATACAGGGTTGTCTCCTTTATCAATGAGCTGTCCATTAAGAACATCCATCATTTCTAAGAAGGACATATCTGGAGAGATGTCAGATATTTTGTATTCGACAATCCGTCCTTTGTCTTCTGCGCCGCTTTGGCGCCAAACTTTAAGTGTAAGATTCATTCCAGCCATTATTTGTAGCTTCTTTGTTTCAACTCAATATTTTCGTACGTCAGAGATTCTTTATGAAGAACAGGTTGCTTATCGTCACCATCATATTCCCAAGCAGCAACGTAAGTGTAATCCTCATCATTACGTAAGGCTTCACCTTCGGGTGTCTGGTATTCTTCACGGAAATGCCCTCCACAGGATTCTTGACGATCTAAAGCATCGTAACACATTAGTTCACCCAATTCGATGAAATCAGCAACTCTACCCGCTTTTTCCAGTTCTTGGTTGAGTGAGTTTTGCACCCCTGGGACTCTGATTTCTTTCCAGAATTCTTCACG